>JAJZBP010000258.1 GCA_021798855.1 Bacillota bacterium | reverse complement strand
TATTGTGTCACCCGTGGCCGGACTTGGACTATCCCGGCTGCATCTGGAATGGGTTCACCGAATATTTACAGGTCATTAGGTCACCTACCACAGGAAAAAGCCATGGGGAAAAGGCCGCTTCCCCGGTTGGTTGCAGGGCTTGCAGGAGTGCGGGAATAATTACTTTGACGATTTAATTAAAATATATTATAGTACGTCTCGGGCAGGTATCAAGAAAAAATTACCCATTATATCCCTATTATGTTAATTAATAAATGGTTAATTTTTGTATTTCGCTTTTTTCAGAATGGTCGGCGGACGACCAATTACAGGAAAAAAGGAAGGGCGTTGACCATGGGCGGCTGGACGAGTTTTTTGGGGCGGGACGGTTTCCGGATTGACGCTTACCTGGTTGAACCGAAGGAGGAGCCGCACGGCGCACTGGTGTTGGTCGAACACCTTTTCGGGGTGGACGCCAACATTCAGGACGTGGCCCGACGGTTGGCAGGCGAGGGATACCTGACCCTGGCGCCCGAACTTTACACCCGGGACAACCTGCGAACACGCATGGATCAGCAAAGGCTGGGCGCCGTGATGGGCATCCTGTTCCGGTTGCCGCCGGAGGTGCAGCGGGATACGGATCAGGTGGACAAGATCATTTCCAAGGAACCGCCGGAGATCCGGGAGACGGCCGGGGCGATGCTGGCGATCATGCGCGGAACCTACCGGGACCGCTTTGTCGCGGACCTGGTGGACGCTGCCGCCTTCCTCAGGCGGCAGCATTCCGCCCTAAAAGTGGGAACGTTGGGTTTTTGCATGGGCGGTGGTTTGGCGGCGCGGCTGGCCGTGGAGGATGCCGGAGTATCCGCCTGCGTCATCTTTTACGGGGAGCATCCACCGCTTGAGCGTTTGCCCGGGATTGGAGGGCCGGTGCTGGGGCTGTACGGCGCTTTGGACACGCGGATCACCGGTGCCGTCCCGTCTTTCGCCGCGGCCATGCAAAAGGCGGGGAAGTCCTTCACCCACCACGTTTACGATGGTGCCCAGCACGCTTTCTTCGATGATA
Organism: Bacillota bacterium; assembly: GCA_021798855.1. Taxonomy (GTDB): domain Bacteria; phylum Bacillota; class Sulfobacillia; order JAJZIM01; family JAJZBP01; genus JAJZBP01. Next base: position 2,111 of record JAJZBP010000258.1, on the reverse strand, counting down.
CGAAACCGTCCTACCACGCCCAGGCCGCCGCCGCGGCCTGGCAGGAAACCATCGGTTTCCTGCGGCGGAACCTGGGATAAGCAGGTTCAAGCGGTTGGGCAACCACCGCGGCGACGGGCCGGAAGTCACCCTGACCTTCCAAGCAGACGTCCACGATGCCGGGATAGAAAGCCGTGCGCCGGCTGTTGCGGATGGCATCGACCACTTGCCCGCCCTTTTTCGCTGTGGAGGCGGACGCCGCTGGCGATTTGCGCCGTTTGAAAGCGCGTGGGTTTGCGGCCTCCATCCGGGAGAAAAACCCCAATAAAGTTAATCAGTCGCGGTGCCTAAGCGGCGCCGGCTTCACCGGTTCCCCCGAACCGGCTACCAGTCTCCCCCCAGGTATTTATCATTATAGTCACGTCTGTATCCCCTCCCTCCGCCGTAGGGGGAGGATCGCTTGTTGCCCTTCCGGCCAATCCTGGCAGCGCAGTAAAGCAAACCGGCCACTCCGGTCCACAGGGCCCAAGCCGGGAAGGGCGGTTGAGAGGTGGCCTGGGCCGTTAGAACCGGCACCTCACCCAGCACCCGTCCGGCGTAGCCGACCACCATGGTCCCGACCTGTTGGTCTTTGCTCAAGGGCGCCCGCAGAAACGACGCGGTTTCCAACCGCAACGAAAGCCGCCTCCTGCTCCCTCCGGGCAGAAGAACGGTGAAACCACGCCCCGCCACCACCGGCACCTTCTTGCCGGCGTCGCCGACCACCGCCCGCTTTCCCAAGACCGTTCCCCGACCAACCACCTTGGCGGGCACGAAACTGTTGAAACCGTAGTTCAGCAGGGAGGTCATATCGGACCATTCCGCCGCCCAGGTCGAATCCAGGATCACCGCCACCAGGGTGGTGTTCCCCCTTTTGGCCACTCCCACCATGGTCTCCCCCGCGGCCACCGTGTAGCCGATCTTCATGCCGATGCCCCCGGGGTAGTCCCAAAGGAGCCTGTCCTGGTTGATCATGGTCAGCGGCCGGCGCGGGTTGGGAAAAACGAAGGTCTTGGTGGCATCCGCCCGGCGGAAATAGGGTATGGTCAGGGCATAACGGGCGAAAATAGCCATGTCCCTGGCCGAAGTGTAGTGTTGGGGATTGGGTAGGCCATTGGGATTGGCGAAATGGGTGTCCTTGGCCCCAAGCTCCCGCGCCTTTTCGTTCATCAGGCGCACGAAGGCCGGCACCGAACCGGCCACCGTCCTGGCGATGCTCATGGCACAGTCGTTGCCCGAAACCAGCAGCAGGCCATAAAACAAATCCCGCATGGTCACGCGCTGTCCGGCTTGGAGGTAACAACTGCTTCCCCCAACAAGGTCGCCCGGTTGAACGGTCACGACCTGGTTGGGATGACCGTATTCGGCCGCCAGGATGCCCGTCATGATCTTGGTGATACTCGCCGGGTACATTTTTTGGTCCGGATTCTTGGCGTAAAGAACCTGGCCGGTGGAGGCATCCTCCAGGATGGCCGCCTTGGCCACGATGGTCGGCGGCTTAACGTTGCTGCTTTGGGCGAAAACCTGTCCGGAAAAAAGCATACCGCAAACAGGCAATAGGGCCAACGCAAGATTGGCCTTACGCGACCAATGCAAATTTAGCCCTCCAAAATTGGATTAAAATACAATAAGTCTTCAGGACTTGCCGAAGATCCTGGTCCATAAACTCCGGCGCCGGCGGGCGCGGCGTGGGATGGCCACGGCCAGTTCCCGGCGCAGTTGCTGGATTTCCTGCTGCGTGCGCAAAAGAGTGGTCAAAATACGGTCCCTCTCCTCCAGACGCCGCTCCTCCTGGCGCCCGATGCCAATGGCCAGGTGTTCCAAATGGTCGGCGATTTCCCGCATCGCCCCATCGTCGGTCGTTTCCCCCGCTCTTGCGGCTTCCACCGGTTGGACCAAGTTCTCCGTGGAAGGCCCTTCCCCGCCGCCCCCGGGCGACGCGGATCGGTCGGACGCCTCCTCTTCCGGCAAGGCGCACAGGATGTCCTCCTTGGCCAAGCCCCGCCCGCGCAGCAGGAGAATGCGCCGCAGGCGCGCCAGATCGTCCCTGGGCACCAACAACAGGCCGTCCTCCCGCCTGGTGGACACCGCTG
>JAJZBP010000257.1 GCA_021798855.1 Bacillota bacterium | reverse complement strand
GGTCCAACAGGTATTCCACGTCCTGGTAACGTTTGGCATGGCGGGAACCCGGCGCGTTGCCGTGGGCGAGCTCGTCCACGACCACTTTTTCGGGGCGGCGTTTGGTGATCCAGTCCAGGTCCATCTCTTCAAACCAGTGATTCTGAAACCTGATCCGCAGGCGGGGAATCACTTCCAACCCGTTGAGTTGGGCTTCCGTGGCGGCTCGTTCGTGGAAATCCACGTAGCCGACGACGATGTCCACCCCACGCTCCCGCAGGTCGTTCGCCTCGCGCAGCATGGTGAAGGTTTTGCCCACCCCCGGCGCCGCGCCGATGAAGAGCTTCAGCTTGCCGGTGCGCTCCGGGGTGGGCGAGGAGTTGTTGTCGGCGGGGTTCGCCCCCGCCGTATGATTATGAAACAAACTGCCACCCTCCCCGAAATTTACGGTTTACGAGAGTCTTTCACCAACCTCCCGAGGTTGGACGACGCCCTTCCCGCCGGCTAACCGCCTGATTTCCGCAGCAAAGCCAGATTCAAGCGCCACACGTTGACCATCGGCTGTCCCCACAACCCCAGGAAGGGCCCGGTCTCCTCCCGGAGGACCAAACGCCACAACCACCGGCGGCTCAAACCGGTGCTCCGCGCGATCCGCGGGATCTGCAGCCGGGCGTTCGCCGGGGTGATGTCGGGGTCAAGACCCGAGGCGGAGGATTCCACCATGTCCGGCGGCACCGCCGACAGCTTCGTTCCGGGCGGCAGGTCCGCGGCGGCCAGGTTGCTCCCCACCTCCCGGAAAAGGGCCGGATTGGTCGGGCCGAGGTTGGATCCGCCGGAGCCGTTGCCGGCGTATTTCACCGCCGACGGGCGCGGGTGAAAAAGACCGGGGACATTGACCGCCTGGGCGATCAGGCGCGAACCCACGATCCGCCCTCCGAACCGCACCAAGCTGCCGTTGGCCTGGCTGGGAAAAAGCAACCGGCCGAAACCGGTGACCACCAACGGATAAACCAGGCCGAGGATCACCACGAGGACCAAAGTCAGGCGGAGCGAACGCAGTAAGTTTGTCATGTTCTCTCCTCTTAAATGTTGGCGACGCCTAAGCCGGTGAGCACCAAGTCGATCAGCTTGATCCCGATGAAGGGCGCGATCACGCCGCCGACCCCATAGATGAGCAGGTTGCGCACCAAGAGTTCGGTGGCCCCCATGGGCCGGAATTTGACCCCTCGCATGGCCAGCGGGATCAGGAGGGGGATGACAACGGCATTGAAGATCAGGGCGGACAGGATGGCACTTTGCGGGCTCGTCAGGTGCATGACGTTCAGCGCGGCCAATTGCGGCAGAATGCCGGAAAACATGGCCGGAATGATGGCGAAGTACTTGGCGATGTCGTTGGCGATGGAAAAGGTGGTGATGGCCCCCCGGGTGATCAGGAGTTGCTTGCCGATGCCCACGACCTCGATCAGTTTGGTCGGATCGGAGTCCAGATCCACCATGTTGGCCGCCTCTTTGGCCGCCGCGGTCCCGCTGTTCATCGCCAGGCCGACGTCGGCTTGGGCGAGGGCCGGGGCGTCGTTGGTTCCGTCCCCGGACATGGCCACCAACTTTCCCTCCGCCTGTTCGGCCCGGATCAGCCGCATCTTGTCTTCGGGCTTGGCTTCGGCGATGAAATCGTCCACGCCGGCTTCGCGGGCGATGGTGGCCGCCGTCAGCCGGTTGTCGCCGGTGCTCATCACCGTCTTGATCCCCATTCGGCGCAGTTCCTCGAAACGCGCCCGCATGCCTGGCTTGACGATGTCTTTTAGATAAATGACACCGTAAACCTCGTCGCCCCTGACCACGGCCAGGGGCGTGCCGCCCTCCTTGGCGATCCGCTCGGTCTTTTCGTCCAAACCGGAGGGAACGGTGCCTCCTTTTTCCGCCAGGTACTTTTTGATGGCGTCCACGGCGCCCTTGCGCACAACGGTCCCGTCGGGCAGGTTGGTGCCGCTCATGCGGGTGTCCGCGCTGAATTCAATGACTTTGGCGTCGGCAAATTGTTCCCGGGCCATTTCCACTCCCTTTTGCTTGGCCAGATCGATGATCGAACGGCCTTCCGGCGTCTCGTCGAACAGGGAGGACAAAACAGCCACCTGCGTCAATTGACCTTCGTCGTGCCCGCCCACCGGGTTGAACTCGGTGGCCAACCGATTACCGATGGTGATCGTTCCGGTTTTGTCCAGAATCAACGTGTTCACGTCCCCGGCGGCTTCCACCGCTTTGCCGGACTTGGCGACGATGTTGAAGCGGATCACCCGATCCATGCCGGCGATGCCGATGGCCGACAGGAGCGCGCCGATGGTGGTGGGGATGAGACACACCAACAGGGCGATCAGGGTGGCCACGCCGATGGAGCCGTGGACATAGCCGACCATCGGCTCCAGGGTCACGACGACGATCAAGAAGATCAGGGTCAGGCCGGCCAGCAGGACGGAGAGGGCCAACTCGTTCGGCGTCTTTTGCCGGCTCGCCCCTTCCACCAGGGCGATCATCTTGTCCAGGAAGGAATCGCCCGGATTCACGCTCACCCGCACCACCAGCTCGTCGGAAAGGAGTTTGGTGCCCCCGGTGACCGAACTGAAATCGCCGCCCGCCCCCCGGATCACCGGGGCCGACTCGCCGGTTACGGCGGATTCATCCACGCTGCCCAAGCCCCGCACCACGTCACCGTCGGCGGGGATCATCTCCCCCGCCGTGATCAGGACCTCGTCCCCCTGGCGCAGGGCCGTGGCCGGCACCGATTCGTAGGAGCCGTCCTTGGTCCGGCGTTTGGCCAGGAGATCGGTCTTGGCCCGGCGCAGGGACTCGGCCTGGGCCCGTCCCCGGCTTTCGGCAATGGCCTCGGCGAAGTTGGCGAAAAGCACGGTGACGAACAGAATGACGCAAACCACGAAGTTGAACAACGCCTGGGTTGGGCCGTAATGCCCGCCGAAAAGGTCCGGCGAGACCGAGAGGATAAGGGTGACGACCACGCCCACCTCGACCACGAACATCACCGGGTTTCGCACCATGACTCGCGGGTCCAATTTGCGGAAGGAATCAGCCACGGCCCCGAGGATGATTCCCTTGGATACGGTTTTGACGGCGCTTTTGGTCATTGGGTTGTGCAAGCCTCCACTTTCTGGCTGGTTCCCCCGCCGGCGTCACGC
>JAJZBP010000016.1 GCA_021798855.1 Bacillota bacterium | reverse complement strand
CGTTGTCTCTAGGCGCTGCCATATAGGATCTCCCGTTCTGCTAAAATTTTTGGCTGCAATTTTGGGTGGATTTCTTTTATGGTGTGCAGGTCGATTCTGCGCCCCTGGAAGAAATCTTCCAATTCGCTTTCGATTCGGCAGATGTCAAAAAGAGTCGGGCGTTTTTGCGGGCTGAATCGGATAAGCACGCCCACGTCACTTGTTGGGCTGAAATCCTGGCGTGTCACTGACCCAAACAGTGCCATTTCCTCTATTTCATTGGAGTCGCAAAAACTCCGTATAGCCTGCATATCAGGGATAATCTGCGAGCGCATCGGCATGGCCTCCTTAGAATTCCTAAATTGGATTATAACCCGCCCATGCTCCTGAAGCAATGATTTGGCGGGCTAAGCCCCGCCGCCGCTGCCGCCCCCGGCCCCAGGATTCCGGTGCCTTTGGTCCTCGCGCCGGCCATGCAGCTTCGCAACCAGCGAATTTCCTGCCACCCGGCTTCCGCCAGGGGCCTGTAGATGCCGCTGGGGTAGCTGGAGATAAGCACCATTCCCTGGAGTGTCGGCACCGCTTCGACGAGGCGGCGGTGATCGTCGTCTGTCATTTCGTGCAGGTATTTTCCGTTTTTCCGGGTGCTGTGCGGATACGGCGGGTCCAAGTAGAAGCAAGTTTCCGGCGTGTCGTACTTGGGCAGAATTTTCTCCCACGGAAGGTTCTCGACGTGGACCGTCCGCAGCCGCTCCACCACCGGCGGCAAGTCTTTCTCCACGGACGACAGGAACCGTTGGACGGTGGAGTTGTCCTTAATGCTGTACCCCCAGGAAGGCTTCCCGGCGCGGAAGACGCCGCTGAAAGCCTGGTTTGCAACCACCATGAACATGCGGGACGGCTTCAACGGGGTCCGCTTCGGCGTTAATCCGCTCCCGGCAGTCTTGACGTCCTCCCCGCCCTGAAGAACGGGGATTCCCGGGAATTACGCGCCCCTTGCGGGGATCGCGCCCGGTTGGTTGGGATTTCGCCTCCGCCCGTATGTTTCCACCGGGCCTCATCGGCTCACCCGTTGGGGCCGCGCCAACACGGCCCGCCCCCACCGGTTCACGGCACCCCTTGGCCGCTGCCACGGTTGGGCGGCGATCCCTCACGGACTTCCGCCCGCTGCCGGGACCGCTAAGTTTGGCTTTACGCCGCCAGCCCGCTGATCGCGCTGGCGACGTTCTCCGCCGCGTTCGCGTCAACGTGCTTTTTCCGCTTGCACCGGGGACACTCAAACCACCGGCTTGCGGGTCGGACGCTCCGCGTCTCCCCGCACCGGCTGCATGTCTGGCTCGTCTTGTCCCGGTTCACGCTCTGGACCTCGATGCCCGCCAACGCCGCCTTGTACTCGATGAACTGCCGCAACTGGAAGAACGGCCAGTGGTGCAGGCTCCTGCCGTGGTCCTGCCGCTGTTTCCGGCTCTGCCTCCTCGTCCACCTGATGCCCGTCAGGTCTTCCAGACGGATTAGGTTTGCCCCGTTCTTTTTGGCGAAGTCCACCACGGCCCGGGCGATCTTGTGGTTCATGTCCGTCACCCACCGGTGTTCCCGGTCGCCCAGGCGCTTCAGCGCCCGCTTCGCCCCGTTCTTCTGGTATGACCACCGCAAAGCCGCGAAGTGCCTGCGAACATACGCCAGCGGCCCGCCGTGGACGAACAGTGTCAGCCCGCCGCACCAGGCCGCCAGAAGGACGATCAACCCCAGGTCAATGCCTACGATTTTGGGCATCTTGGCGGGCACAGACGAAACTTCCTTCTCCGGCTCCCCGATGGTCAGCGACAGGTGGGTATACCACTCACCCCGGCGCTCCACCAGTTTGGCCGCCCCCTGCTTCGCCTTGCCGGTTTGCAGCAGTTCCAGGTACGGTTTGTGGTAGTCCGTGGCCACCACCGGGACGCCAACCCGTTTTTCTCCCGTGGGGAACGACGCTTTCCAGGTTTCTTTACCGTCTTTGGCCGTTTCTTTCTCCACGCGGAAGTTCTGGTTGTTGAAGGCGGGCCACACGCGGCGGAACCGTTTGGCCGTCTTGTTGCCGTTGACGTCGCGGACGAGTTGGTTTTTCACCGCCGACGGGAGGTCGCCGCCGATACTCTTGCTGGAAATCGAACGCTCTTTTTTGGGTAGGCCGATGAGCCTGTTGGCCAGCGCGGTCGTTTCGTTCGTCATCCGGCGGTACTCAGCCTTCTTCGCTTCCGTCGGTTTCAGCAGTTTCATTCGCAGGGTTATCGTTTGCATTTGGTCACCTCCATCTTGGTGTTATTGGGACAGGCGCCTTTCATTCCCGCCCTGAAGGACGGGGCTTTCAGGCGTGGGTAGGGGTAAAATTCCTCCCGCGAATAGGGAGTTAGCCGAAGGCGGTGCTGCAATTCCCCGGCGGCTTCGGGGTTACCCGGAACAGGTTTACAAGTCCGCCGTCCAAGTCGTTGTAGATTTCTACTTTGCTTGGCGGCTTCCCCAACAGCACGGCGGCGGACCCGCCGAACGGTTCCACGTAGGTCCGGTGTGGCGGGATGAATTCAATTATCCGCCTTGCCAGGCTCTGCTTGCCTCCCATCCAGGGAAAGGGCGGTTTAACCGCTGGCCTAATCATGGGTGTAATACGAAGCTGCCTGCGCCTGGGCTTCCTCCAGGGTTACGGTGACGCCGGTCGCACCGCCGCGAGTCTCCCAAATAAAGCCACCGCCAACCGGATACACCGTGGCAAGTTTCTCGCCGCCTTCCCGGTACTGCCATTCGCTCTCGCACCGATACCAGATGCAATCGCTTTTGCACTGTTGCCATTCCATCGAACAAGCCTCCTTATTTGGTGGGCATCTACCACCCGCTAAATAAAAACTGACCACTAAATACCCATAAAACCCTTGACACCCCCGATGGGCAAGGGGTACAATTGATTAGTGGGTAATTAGTGGTCACATAATTAAAGGGAAAGGAGAGTGCCGCCGCATGGATGAAGTCGTGGCTTCGGTATTTGCCTTGGCAAACTTCGGAAAGCTTGGCCTCTATGCCACCCAGGTATTACTTGCCATGCTGCTTCTGAACAGGCCCGTTTCGGTAGGCGAATTATCCATCCTTACCATGCTTACGGAGAGCACAATATGCAATCATCTGCGCCAAATGGAAAAACAGGGAATCACGGTGCTTAACCCGAATCTCGGCGGCTACACAGTGGATACCGAACGGATTAAATGGCTTGGCAAGCCGTTTCGTCGGCAGTAAGAAACAGAAAGGGGTTAGAGCATGGAAAGTGAAACGCTGTCCATCCTGCCGGTATATTGTGGTTGCAGGCGGGTCAGGCCCGTCCTGACCGTTTATCTTGAGAAGGAGGCGGCTGCCCTGGCTTGTGCTATTCTCGCCGTGGCAACGGGCAAGGCTCAGTCCATGATTACTCAAGGTTTGATGAACCTGGAAGCTTACGATGCGGAAACTCAAGAATTTCACGTGTTGGAGGAGGCAAAAGAAGTAAATGGAAATTGTTGCGGTTGACGCTGGGTTCGGTGACGTGAAGCTTCAAACGGCCACCCGTTCCAAGGTTTTCCCAGCGGTCTACGCCCCTGCCGGGGCCGACGTTCGTACCTGGGGCCTGGGGTCCGCCGGGCACGTTGTCACCGTTGACGGCCAGGCGATCACTTACGGCGAGGCAGCGCTGAATTCCCCGGCCCGCCGAACGCCGGGGACCGATAGGCGGCTTTCCACCCCCGACGCCTTGCCGCTTCTCGGGGCCGCTTTGCATGAGGCCGGGGCCTCCGGGGACATTACCCTTGCCACCGGGCTTCCCCTGGATTCGTTTTTCACTGAAAAGGATGCCACCGAGGAATTCCTGCGGGGGCGGCGCGTCACCCTGGCCACCGGGGGGGAGGAAACGGCGGTGCGGATCGCGAAAGTGGTTTTGAGGCCACAAGGCGTTGCGGCCTTGGTCTACGCCCTGTCGCTACCACAGGTGGCCCGACAGGTGCCGAGTTACCACGCCTACGCTTGTTTGATTGACGTTGGGTTCCGCACTACCGACGTTGTGACGGTGACGGTGCCCAAGGTGGTGCCGGTGCGGGAATTGTCTTTCAGCGTCCAGGCGGGCATTGGGGACGTGGTTGAAACCTTCCGTCGGTCCCTTGCCTCCCGTTTTGGGGTGGTGCCCCTTGAAGTGGCACGGCAGGCTCTCCGGGAATCCGTCGGGTTCAAGGGGCAGGTGTTGGGTCCGCAGGATGCCCGGCAGTCGGTGCGTGACTTCGCCGGGCGGCTTCGGGACGAACTGCTTGGGCGGTTCCGGGGGGAAGTGGATAAGCTAGTCTTGGCGATCCTCGCGGGCGGCGGTGCCACGCCGTTGGGCGGAACCCTGGAATTGCCCTGCAAGGCGCATACGCTCCCCGGCAGGGAGGCGCGGTTTGCCAACGCCAAGGGGTACTTAAAGCAAGCTGGGGGAGTGCATCGTGTCGCGTCCTAAATTGCCTCCAGAAAAGCAGCCGATCCGGGCGCGGGTGGTTGTCCCCCCGGATTCGCCGCTTTTCCCAGTATTAAAGGATGCGCCGGAACCGGGGCGCAAGGTGCGCATCCTGGCGGAGATAGGCATAGCCGCCGGGGGGGAAACGCTTGAACGCGTCTTTGAGGAATTGCAACTTCTGCGGCAGGCAGTGGAGCAACGTCCGGCACCGGAGCCGCCGCCGCCGGAAGAGGGCGGGGGCCTGGATACCTCGGCGTTGGAAAGCGACGAGTGGTTGGGGAAAGGCGGCTAAATTGCCGCCTTTGTTTTTACGTGCTACATGAAGCGGCTGGGCAAAAAGAAAACCGGGCTGTTTTTGCCCGGTTAAGTGTCAATTTTTCGTAACCGTTTTGCATGGCCCATCGCTAATGCCATTACGTCCGTCGCCTTTATCGTTCCTAACTCTCCATCGGCGCATTGCCGTTCGGTATATCGCTGATTCTTACCTCCTGGGGTCCATTTGGAGGCTATCATCAAGGGGACCGGGTGCCAACTGTGCCCTCGCATTGCCACCGGAGTCGGGTGGTCCCCGGCTACCACCAGTACGTCCGGCGGTTGGTCCACCAAGGGTTTCAGTGCGGCATCCAGGTGCTCTATTGCAGCCACCTTTGCATCGAAGTTACCGTCTTCCCCCGCCGTGTCGGTGTTTTTGTAGTGAATGAATATGAATTGGTGCTTGTTGGGGCCTTGGAGCGCGGAAACAGCAAAGTTTATTGCGTCGTGAGCATCGCTAGGCATCATGGGGTAGAGTTCCATGCCACAGGCCGCAGCTATTCCCCTGTACGTGGGATAAGTTGCAACTGCCATAGCATTCAATCCGTAATGGTCGTTGAACGAAGCCAGGTGGGGCCTCGCCCCAGCGCCCCGTAGCAAAATAGCGTTAGCTCGGTTAATCATCAAAAAATCGGCGGCAGCTTTCGCTACGATGTTGACTATTTCGGCAGTTCGCGCTGCCTGGGGAGCGTTGGCCCGGCATGGCTTGGCTGGCAATCCGTTCTGCCCAGGATCGGTATCCGTTATCTGCGGGGAGAGGTTATTCCCCCGTAGGTGCAAAACAAATCTATGCTCTGCTGTTTGAGCAATTTGAGTTTCAATGCCTTCAAACTTAAATCTTAATTTGGCATTCAGGGCAAAGCAAAGCTCTGCTGCGGTATCCCCCGGCAACCGCCCGGCCCGTCGGTCTATCACAATGCCATCTTTTACTGTAGCGAAGTTTCCCCGCATTACCACGTCGCCGGGCTGAAGGTCTACGCCGACCCCAAGGGCGTCAATGGGGCCGCGCCCAATCTTAACCGCCATCGGGTCATAGCCCAAGAGCGCCAGGTGCCCAGCAACACTTCCGGCGGTGACACCGGGAGCAATGGGAATCGTTCGGCCTAGCGATGCTTTTCGGGCAATGCGATCAAGGTTTGGCGTCCGCGCTGCTTCCAGGGGGGTACGGCCTCGGTCATCTGGAATATCCCCTACTCCGTCCATAACCAGGAGAACGATGCTTCCGCCGTCATTTTGCGCCCATTCCCTCGGCAGCACTGGAGCAACTGGAGGAGGAAGCATCGTTATCGGTAGAGATACAGAAGGAGCTTGAGCCGGGACCGCCGAAGCTTGTTTGAGCAGGGTACGCTTGGCCCAGGTGGACCGCGACAACCCTTCTCGTTTGGCAGCCTCGTCGATCATCGGTATTTCATCGGGGTCAACGTATACCCGGAGGCTTATTTTTTGGGGCGGCACGGTAGACCCTTCTTTCTAGGCTCATTTTGAGCCTATTATAAGCCTATTACCCGGAGGCCGTCAATAGATTCGGAGGCGAGGGCTAAAAACCCCCGCCTTTTATATGCGCCTGCACGGTCTGCTGAACCCAAGGCCACGCGGCGGTCTTCGCCCATCCCCACGCCGCCAGCAGTTCCGGGTGGCTGCTGGGGACGAAGTGCCACAGGAAGCCGACGACGACGCCGGACATGATCAGTGAAGGCACAGCACGGTCGGCCCAGCGGATCACCGTAAATCCGGCCAAAACAAGAAGGCCGTAGAAAACGAAGGTGGGCATTGATTATTCACTCCTTTCCTGGAAACTCGGGCAAAGACATTGCTTGCCGCAGATGCAGGTCAAGCAACTGACTGCCCTCTCTGTGTGGCAAGTCGGTTTGTCATTGACCATGCAAATATGAACACCGTAGGAAAACGCTCCGTGAACGCATATCAAACACCAGCAACCATCACAACCCACGACTATTCACTCCTTTGATTCCAGTAGAATAATCAGGTCGGACGCCCGCACGGCCACCGCCGCGCCGTAGTCCTCTTCCGACAGGAACCGCCCTTTAAGGCCGAACGGGAGTATCACCGGGTCATCGTCCCGTCGCGGGGCGCACTTACGCCCGATTTTCAGCACCACTTCGGCATCCGGGCCGTCTTCCTGCAAGGCAGCTTTGGCTTTGCGCAGCAGTTCTTCCAGGGCCATGCGCGGTTAATCCTCCTTCGGTCCATCTGAAGTCAGGTACTGCCCAAGGGTACGAGCTAAGTCGGTCCTGCCACCGACCATAACGATTCGCAGCGCCAATTCCCTGATTGCCGCCGCTTCACCCTTTTCACCCTTTTCATCAATGAAAACTCGCAGGCCCTTCGGCCCCTCCGGGCCTTCCTGGAGCAGGATTACCTCGCCGTCCCGAATAAAGACGGCTTCAACAATTCCCTCGTGGACGCCTCGGTATAGCACTTTATCTGGCACGTTCTGCCACTCCTTCCTTCCAAAAGCACCGCGCCACCCAGCACTTCCACTGCGCACAGCGGATCATCGCCGCCGCGATTTGCTCCGGCTTCACCCTGTTCGACCAAAATCGGCGGTCCGGCGGGCACGTCAGCGCCCGGATTCCGTAGACTTCCTCGGCTATTCCCAAGCGGTCTTGCAACATCGCTTCGCTGCTGCCGTAGGGCCAAAAGCCGGCGTGAACACGCTCCCCCCGCACCTTATTAAGTCTTGCTTGCAGCACCGGAAACGGTGCCCGCAGCCATCCCCTGGTGGTGAGCCGCTGACTGATGGAGGCCCAAGCGATGTGCTCCCGGCGGTTGTGGCCGGAAGTCGTCAGTACCAACGAAACCGCCGGGTCCATCGAAGCCACCGCGCAGGGCAAAAGCCGTTCGTGCAGCGACTGCCATGCCGCGTCCTCGCGTTCCCATGCCGCGTCCTCGCGTTCCCAGGCCGCGCCGGTTTCCGCCTCCTCCGCCGTCAGCGGCGGCTGCATGGCTCTAAAGGTGCCGATGCCCACGACGGGCCAACCGAGCCTCGCGCCGATGATCTCGGCGGCGGTGGTCTTTCCCGCCGCCAGGTTGCCGGTCAGATGGATGATCATTCGCCAGACACCCCCGGCACCGGCAACCGCCCCCGGTACATCGCCCGGCACTTTTCGCAAGTAACCTGCTTTTCATCCGTGATTTCTTTCAGAAAACGCGGAGTTTGCCAGTATCGCGTCTGGCTGCCGCAAAGCGGATAACTGAAGCCCTTTTCAAAGACATGCGTTTTCGCCCCGCCGCTGATGGGGCCGTAGAGGAAGTTTTCCATTGTCTGCCACCTCCCTTGAGTTGCATCTAAAAAACTTCTACCCCGCATAGATCGGAGTTTAGGCAATGTTTGCCGCACTGCTGGGAAGCACAAGCAATGCGCCCGGTGCTTCTATCCCGCAGCACGAACATCGCTGTCCCGCTGGTAGTGGAAAGCACTTGGGCAAAGGCATCTTGCGCCGACGGAAACCATGCTTCCGGCCCGCCGTCTACGCGCAAGAGCCAGCCGCCCTTGAAGTCGGCGTCGGGCGGGCACTCGCAAGGCATCTTGGTCAGCGTGACGTTCATCCGATTACCTCAATCTTGCGCCCGATGCTCCGGGCCTCCTCGACCGCTTTCAGCATGGCGGTCTTGGCCACTTCGCTAATGTCTGCGTCGCAAAACCGGCACCAATGTGGAAGAATGGTGGTGAGATCGACCAATGGCACGCTGGCCCCGACCTCCGCCGTATCGGAAGCGCCGCAATGCGGGCAATTGAACATCGCCCAGGCATACAGAGGGTTGGTTCCGCTGGATTCAGGCATTTTGATGCACCTTTCCCGTCTTAGCCATCCGGCCAATTTCGCGCTGGCAAGCTTTGCAAAGCCTTTGGTGCGTTAGGTCATCCGGGGTAAGCTCAACCCTGCTCCCAATCCATCGTTGCCCACAAAGCGTGGTGTGTACCGGTGCAAACTGTTTTCCCAATAAAAAGTGCCGCACTGGTTGCTTTGGGTAAGCGCCCCAAAAACCTTCCTCCATTTGAACGCCCCTCCTTTCAAGCAAAGGCTGGGAAGAAGTCGGTGAAGTCGCAGGCCGTGCAGCGGGTTTCGATGTCTTGGCCGCACTCGGTGATAACCTCCCGTTCGGTGTCGGTTGCCCACTCGTCCCCGTAGACCGCATTCTCAACGTCCCGCCGTCGTTCTTCCATTGGTGCGTCGCAGACTGGGCAGGCAGCATTCGTCGGCTTCCATTGGCTCCACTCTTCATCGCGCAATTGGCATCCCTCCTTTCAGTGGGCTACGCCGATGAAGTCCAAGACCTCGGCCATTCCGAGGTCTTCCATGCAATCCGCCGCAAACAACTTATCCTTGCAGTCAGCCTTCCTCATCTCACCAGCCACCCCGGATCGTCCGGGTCCGCCAAAGCGTCATGGATTCGTCTCTGCACTTCCGCGAGGGTGGCAACGTTTTCGGTGAGGCTCCCCTCATTAACGAAGAAAACCAACACATCATCCTCATCAAATCCGCGGATTCCGTAGCCCTCCTTCCATAAAAAAGTCACTCCGGTGGGGTCGTGTTTGAAGAAGTACCGTTCTTAAAAACCTAGACATTTTTGGACATCCAGGTTCTATGCCGCCCGTCAGTTCGGGCGTCCGGGACTTGCCCGCCGGATCGCGGCACCCGGTTCCTGCTTCGCCGCCGGCGTCCCAACCTCTCCGGCTCCACAGGCGTTTTGCGTCTCCGCGGAACTTGCGGCGACGTTACCCGGCCAGCTTGACCAGGTTTTTCGCGGCGTTCAGGTCACGGTCCATCTCCAGCCCGCAGGTCCCGCACCGGAATATCCGCCGGGATACCGGCAGTTCCGGCCCGGCGGTTCCACACCCGGAACACGTCCGGGTCGAGGGGAAGTTTTCCGGCGCCAGGATAAGCAGGGAGCCATACCATTCCGTCTTGTAGCCCAGCATCGTGCGAAACATCCCGAAGCCGGAATCCATCACCGCCCGGTTAATCCGGCGATCCCATTCCGGCCCATGCCCAGCTTTAAGTAGATCCTTAACCCGCAGGGACTCCGCCACGATTACCGGCTTGGTTTTCGCCAGTTCCGTGGAGAGCTTGTGCAGGAAATCCCGGCGGATATTTGCAATCTTCCTGTGCAGCCGGGCCAGCGCCAGAGCGGGCTTCCGCCGGTTGGCCGACCCCTTCTTCTTCCGGGAGTGCGCCTTGGAGAGTTTTTGCAGCTTCCGCAGGAGCCGCTTCAAGGGCTTGGGGGCCTCAAACTTTGTCCCATCCGAAAGAACTGCGAAGCACTTCAAGCCCAGGTCCACCCCGACGGGACCACCCTGAACCGGAACCGGGTCGGCCCGCTCAACCTCCACGGCCAGGGAAACAAACCACCTGTCCGCTTCCCGGCTTACCGTGGCCGAAAGGATTCGCCCCCGAAACTTGCCCGTATCCTCTTTCACCCGGATCTTCCCGAGCCGGGGAAGGATAACGTGGCGCGGCAGTACCTTTATTGCCCCCGTCAGCCGGAATCTGTCATCCTCGAATTTCTTGCGGAATCTTGGAAATCCGGCTTTGCCTGAGAAGAAGTTGCCGAAGGCTTTAGCCAAGTCCCGAAGTGCCTCCTGGGGAGCACACTTGGATACCGCGGCCCACCAGGGAACCTCCGTCCGTTTCCAGATGTTCCAAAGCCGGTGCAGCTCGAACGAGCCGGGAACTTTCCGGCCCAAATCCAGGCAGAGTTTGCAAAGCCCAAGGCCCCAATTGAAGGCGAACCTAGCAGCCCCGGCGTGGCGAACAATGCCGGTCCTTTGCCGGTTGTTCGGGTCTAACTCGTATTGGAACGCCTGGTTGACGGTCACCGTGTCACCCCCAAACTTGGACTTTTTGCCTATTGAAATCTAAAAATGCCTAGTTTGTAGCTTGCAGTATCCACCCCTTCACCGACCAATGGAAACGGCATTTTAATCAGCCTCCTTAAAAAGAAAGGTCACGGCATCAGCCGTGGCGCATCCTTAAAGAACTCTGCCTTAATATTCATCTGGCAAAAGCAGCGTAGTCATTCTCTGCGGTAAGAACTAAACGCATAGTCATGTCCGCAAACCTTTTCTGGCATTACAATCCCTCCTTGTTGTGGTCTTGGCGTCGCCATCAACCTGCCCGTACCTGAATTTAGCAGCCATAAATTACCACCGTCCCTTTGTCCACGTTTATTTTCCAAGGCAACGACTCGGCAATTTCCTCGGAATGACTAATCACCAATATCAATGAAAGCCACCGGGCCAGCGCCCGGACGCACTCAAGAAACGCCTCCCGTCCCGGCTGATCCAGGGGAGCAACCACTTCGTCCAGTGCCAAGAATTCCACCGGTGCACCGTGCCGCCGGGCTAAGAGTTCCGCGAGGCCCACCCGTAGCGCCAGGTCCGCCTTGATCCGCTCTCCGCCGGACCATAGTTCGTAGGGCCGCTCGGCTCCGCCGGCATCTGCGACCACCACGTCCAGAACTTCAACCTCTCGCCCGTCCCCGGTGGTGCGCCGGGTAACAAGGCGAAGCCGCGCCGTCCCGCCGAAGTGTTCAAGGACTTCCCCCGCCGCCTGCTCCAACTGACCCACGGCGTTTTCGGTGATCAGCGCCGGGATGCCTTGCGGGGAGTACGCTTCCCGCAGCACCCCCAGGTCTTCGGCGGTTCGCTGCTGCGCCACCAGCCGCTCCCGCAGGGCAGGGCCGGTTTCCGCAAGCCGTAGGGCTTCCCTGTGCGCGGCGGCAGCCTCAGCCTCCCGGCGGATTGCCGCTGCCAAGGTTTCCCCGGCGGTCCTCACGGCGGTTTCCGCATTGCGCCGATGCTGTTCCGCTTCTTGGGCAATAGTCGGCGCGTTTCTGCCCGCCGCAACCTCGGCCTTCAGCAGGCCGATCCCGCCCTCCAATTCCCTGATCTCCTCTGCCACCCTGCCCGCCGCCTCGCACAGCGGCCCCGATGCCGCCGCAAGACGCAAAGGAGCAAGTTCCTCCCGGTGCTTCTCCCGCAGGGCGGCGGCTTTGCGGGCCTCGACCAAGCGGGGGGGCATTTGCTCCCCTGCCTTGCGCTGGAGTTCCGGCAATTCACCGGCGGCGCGTTGCGCGTCCTCCAGGAAGACGCATTGCTTTGTCGGCGAATCGCAGTTGGAGCTTTCCAGCATGGCAGCCTTCTCCTGGGCGGCTTGCAGGTTTTGCCAAACGCCCGCTTGCGCTTTCTCCCAGGCATCCGCTTCAGCCAAAAGAGGAACGGGTTCTGTTGCATCCGCCAGCAGCCTTTCCAGCTTCGCCAACCGCCGCTGGTTCGCTTCCCGAGCGCCCGCCAGGTCACGGCGAATCCGGGCCAATTCGTCTTGCTTCTTGCCGAGCCGTTCCCGGCACTCCGCAAGCCGGGTTTCCCTGCCGCGCCGCGCCTCGGCTTCCACCTTGGCGGCGGTTTCGGTGTCCCTGGCGGCAGTAAGGGCGGCTTCTGCCTCATTTGCGGCGGCTGCTGCCTTCTCCACTTCCTTTCCCGCCGCCGTCAAGTCGGCGGTGAGCCGGGGGAGCCGCGCTCCGGCGTCTTCAGCCTGCCACAGACCGGCGGTGACCCCAGCTATTTCCTCCTTGACCTCGGCCTGCCGCTTCTTCACTCCCTCCTCCAATTCGGCGTACTTGTCCAGGCCCAGGACGGACGAAAGAATCTCCCGCCGCTTAGCCGGGGGAGCCAGGGTGAACCGGGCGGCATCCCCCTGCATGGCGAGGGCGGACGCGGCAAAGACATTCCAGGGGAGTCGCAGGATCGCATCGATTTTTCGCTGCGTTTCGGGCACCGAAGGAGCAGTGGGTGCCGGCTCCGATATGTCCGCCCATTCAGCACCGCTTTGTTGCTCCAGGGTCAGCCATGTTTTCTGCCCCCGGACGCGCCGCCGGGTGACGCGGTAAACTTCTCCGGCGTGGGAGAACGCATGGGCTACCGCCGCCTCGTCGGCTCCCTCACGGATCACTCCGTCGGCGGTTGAAGCGCGGGATTTGCCGTGAAGCGACCATGAAACGGCGTCCAGCAGTGAAGACTTGCCCGCTCCGTTGGGACCGCAAATGGCGGCGACGGTTACGCCGGACAGGTCAAGGTCGGTGTCGGCGTGGCCCAGGAAGTTGCACAGGGTAAGGCGAAGGGGGCGCATTCAGGCATCCTTCCGCTCAAAGCTTGGGCATGGAACATACATGGTTTTACTTTCCCTCCAGTATCCCGTAGGCGGCGCGGTACTTGCCAGTGCCCGGGTCCAGCACCGTCGTTACCTCCACCCGCCCGGACGATGCCAGGGCGGTCAGTAAAGTCTGCATCCCATCGGCATCCAGCCCCAAAGCAAACGCAACCTCCTCGGGGTAATACATGGATGACGGGTTTTCCGTCAGCAGGGCAATTACCTTGCGGACCAGCATCCCTTCGGAAGGGTCGTACTCGTCCAACAGGGCGCGATCAATAGGCATTTTGTCTTCGCTCCTTTCTTAATTCTTAAAGTCCTTGTTATTCTTTTTACGGCACATATCCAGGTTCGGTTTTCCGCCGATATTGGAGCAAGCAGGCAGTACAGCCGGATTCTCCCTCCGGAAGGAGCAGCCGTTCGGCGCATACGCCCTCAAAATGCGTCCCACAAAATGTCATGTCCCGGTCTGCCTCGGTCAGATGCCACTTTGGATTCTTGGGGTAGCCGAGAAGTACCCATATCATGCTGATCGCCTCCATTTCTTCGTCAACCTCTTCCCGAGACGACAGGTGGCGTCGGAAAAACCGAGCCACCTTGACTCCTGAGTTCCTGGGGATCTACGCGTAATCTACCGTTCCAAGTCCCGCCGTAAGGCTATCATCGCTTCCAGCCTTTCCTTTGTTCCAAGCTGATTCCATCCATCCAGGGTGGTTTGGCATTCGTCGCTGCAAACGCCCCGGTCAGCTATTACGCTTACCCCGGATTTGTAGACTTCTCCGCAGACAACGCATTTCCGCTTAGCGGGGTGCTTCAGCCGATTCGCCGGATCGTTGGGGTTGGTCCACATCGCTACCAGTTTTTCGGCGGCTTCCTCGGTGCTGATCTGCCCGTGCAGCCAATTGCGGCCAACGCGATCAGCGAATGGATTATCTTTCGCCTGGTTCTTCCTTCCTGGTCAAAGCATGACCGCTAAAAAGACAACCCAGCGTGTGGCCGGGTTGTCACCTAAGAGCTATACCAGTATTCCACCGCTTGTTCCAAGGATACGGGGCAAGCATCGCGCGGCAGATTACCCAATTCACGGGGAAGCGTCGGGTCAATTGGCGCCTCCTGGCTGTTAAGCCGGGCCGGATAGCGGTATCTTCAGCGTGTTCATTTATCCTCCCCATCCGATTCGTCCCGGTCATACGCCGGATTTAGAAGCCTCCTCCTAGTTTCCTTGGATCTCCCAGGTGTAGACCGTTCGGGTACTTCCTACAACCGCGTTAGCCGCCGAATGTCGTCTTCCCCAAAGCCCTTCATTCGCAACCACCGCTCCAGTGCCTCCGCCGCCTCAAGGTTCTCCGTCAGCCCTTCGTCCCTCGCCTGCGCCGATGCCGGGGGGACGATAACGGCCACCCCCGGTGGCAACGCCGCCCGTTCCTCCGCCGTCAGCGGCTTCTCCGTCTTCACCCTTACCATTTCGGGGCGGAACCCCGCCGCCACCGCTTCCGCCGCCTCCCCGGCGGTCTTGCAGGTGCGAAACTCCGGGGTCACCACCGGAAGGAGCTTCACTTCCTCCACCCTGCCGTCGTCGCCGATGTCCAGCACGAACGCGGCCTTGTCCTGGCCCTCTTCGGCGAAGGAAAGCTGCATCAGCGACCCGGCGTAACCGATCCAGGGTTGAAGGGAAAGCACCTGGCGCTTGTGGGCGTGCCCCAAGACAGCGGCGGAAAAGTGCTGCCGTATGAGGTCCACGGGCACCGCCTCCTCCGGGGCCGGGAGGTCGTGAGGGATGTAACCCATAGCTTCCCTGATTCCGACGTGGGCGAAGAGAACCGTCCCCGGCTTCACTCCTTTGGCGACGAGAGCTTCCAGCGAAGCCTTGTCCGGGGCGAAGGCCAGGGTTGGCCCGCCAACGATGGATGTCCGGGTATCGGGCTTGTCGTGAAAGTACAATGGCCGGCATCCGTGCCGGATAATGTCCCACACGCGGCTGCGGGTATCATGGTTGCCGACGAGAATATGGGTCGGCCCGCCCACGATAGCATCCGATATGTGGCGCATCGCCGTGGCAATGGCGGGCAACGAAGGTACGCGGGAATCAAATACATCGCCCAGGAAAACCACATGGCTTGCCTCCGGCTTCAAGTCCGCCGCCTGCTTCCATACCTGGCCCAAAGCATCGTCCATATCCCGCAGGCGGGTGTTGCCATATTGCTGGTCGGGGAGGCCGTGGGTTGCCTTGCCCAGGTGGAGATCGGCGGAGCAGAGGATTCTCATAGTGTGTCGGCTGTTCCTTCCCTGGCCTTCAGCCGGGCTTCGTGCAGCCTCCCCACTTGTGCTTCCGCAAAGTCCCTAAGTTCGAGGACGCCAGAGGTTGGTGAATCATTAGGGTCCAACCAAGCCGCCAGAGCTACCAGCGCCAGATGAAAAGCTACCGGCGCGCTTTGCCCCAACCCAACGTTTTCAACTATCGAAGCCCTGGCCTCGGTCATTGCTTCGTTCCATTTTTCCATTTCAGTCACTGATGCTCACCCCTTTTTTGGCAACCTGCGCTTCCGCAAAGACACGCAGTTCACCTAACGATGCGCCACTCTCTGGTCGCATGTAAACTGCCAGAGTGAGGAATGCGCTTTGCAGCGCGTCTGCCACGGAATCGCCCTTTTCGATGTTTTGCGCAATATGCGTTCTAGCCGCCGCCATCGCCGTGTCCCAGCATTCTTCCATCTCGGTCATTCACCATCCACCCCCTTCGCTGCCGCCTTGGTAGCTGCTGCCCACAATTCCGTTGAAATGCGGAGGTCGGCATGACCGTCGCTGTCCGCCAAACCGCCAATCACTATTAGG
Source organism: Bacillota bacterium (assembly GCA_021798855.1). Lineage (GTDB taxonomy): Bacteria > Bacillota > Sulfobacillia > JAJZIM01 > JAJZBP01 > JAJZBP01. The sequence goes on along the minus strand of JAJZBP010000016.1, from coordinate 2,068 downwards.
TATCCCTCACGAATGGCATCGGAGGGAGCCGTTCCCTCCTTGACGGACTTCTCTACATGGGCCTTGGCTTCCGCCAAGGCGCGTTTCCAATCGGCCATCGCTTACCCGCTCCTTTCAGAGGTCCAATACTTCAACGCCTTTAGTCTCGTCGAACAATATCCCGCGCCTACAAGTGTAATAACCTCCGGCGGGGTCAGTAATCGCGAGCCAAACGAGGCTTAATGGAAAACCGGATTTCTCCGCTGCGTCCGCCGGGCCGTCGGCCTCGACCGTTAGTTCTCCGCAGGAGCCAAATATGCTTACCCGATATTTCACTTCCCACCACCCCCTTTCAGCAGCGCCAGCTTATCTCTCATGCCGTAGATAATTCCTAACCTTGTCACTGGCTTCCTCGGTAATGTAAGACGGTTTGCCCGCCAACGGCTCATCAAGTGTTGGCAATTCCGCAAGATCCCGAAGTACCAGCAATATTTGGCCTCTATGCCACTCGCTTTGTCCTTCAAGATCGCGCCGGGCAATGTATTCAAGTACATCCTCAAGTTGCCATATTCTTACTGCCACCATCAGATTCGCCCCCCATTCAGCAGCGCCGCAATTTCTTTCCCCGTCTTCCCCATGTATTCGGCCATCTCCCGATCAAGGGAAAAGTTGGGGCAGCGGTAGCCCGGCGGGCACTCCGCAGCATGGCAACCGTTGCACTCCGAGCCAATGAGATCGCCGCATCCTTCCTCGCTGTTACCGGCGCAAAATGGACAGGTGCATTCCGGCAGCATTGGGTTTCGCCTCCCTCTTCCGTCCTTAAATGAAAAGGGCCGCTCCCCCTAAATGGAAGAACGGGCCGAATGGATGCTTTTTACAATGGTTTCCCACAATGGGGGCACGTTTCTTCCGTCCCGTCGAGAACCCAATTACCGCAGGCAAATTCCCTGGAGGTCAGAGACTTTGATTTCACACACTCCCCTTCGCCGGTTTGCTGGGTATCGTTAAGCACCATCCACCTGCCGCAGGTTTTGCATTTCTCATCCATTTTTTCACCCCCTAAATGAAAAGGCCCGCCTTCCTCCGCGTTTTCTTGCTCTCCGGTTCGCCATTCCCAAGCAGCTTGTCCACAACGCCGCGCTGAACCTCAGTCAGCCCATCTGCCACCCCCAACAAAGCAGCCCCCAGCCGGGCTAAAGCATAGGCGTCTACCTCGTCGTCCGTGTCCGCCTCAAATCCCCACCGTTTGTAAACGGACAATGCCATTTGGCGTTTATCCGCTGTTCCCTTGCTGGTAGCAAACTTTTTTAGCTGGGTGGGGGGAACGACGACCAGCCCCCCGTCCACACCCTGCCCCTCCTCGTCCCGAGCATTAAGCCCTCGGGCAGGCATTCTAGTGGATTCCTCGAACCCGAGCCGGGCCAGGGCCACCTTCAGCACCCCGCCCAACTCTCCAAGTTGAAAAATCGACCGCCCCCGCGCCCCGAAGGAGTAGCCTTCCATGACCACCAAATCGGGGTACTCCGGCGCGTCCTCGACCCACCGGACCACGGCGGCTTCAATTTCCCGAAGTCGGGGAATGCCGTGCGTCTTGGGGACGACGGCTTTTGTCCGTGCAAAGGAGCCATCCGTGGACAGCATGGCTAGGCCGGTTGACGTAAGGCTTTGGTCGATGCCAATTACGGTGCTCACGCTAAACGAGCCTTCCGATGGCACTCGTCCCATACCGGCGATCCAAAATAGCAGCGGCTTCCTCCTGACCGCTGGCCCGCAGAATGTTGATCACCTTCACAGCAGCATCCGTAACATGCAACTCCGTGTCTGCAAGCAGCATGCGGCTTATCATTCGTTCCCCAACCCGCACGGCCATAGGGTCATCCATTGGTCTCATCCTCCCTCAGCGCGTCTTCACTGTTTTCCACGCGGGGCTACCTATCTCGTCGTACAAGTATTGCAGTAACGGTGCCCTGCACCCCATACCCAGCATCGTCCCTTCCATCGGCTTCCTCTTCCGCAACCCAACGGCTGAAGCAATACGGACATTCCCATATAGGCCGGCCACCGTTATTTCGCCAGTGCTCAGATCGGA
>JAJZBP010000256.1 GCA_021798855.1 Bacillota bacterium | reverse complement strand
TGGGGTTGGGGTTGGGGTTGGGGTTGGGGTTGGGCCGCCGACCGGCGGCCCAACCCCAATCGCCCCGGGCGCCTTTCGGCTAGTCGCCGTCACCGGACTTGCCCGCGGTCTCACGCCAATGCGTGGCAAGTTTGCCCAGGACGTCCGGAACGATCTCAGCCAGTTTTTCCAGGGTGCCTTTTTGGGCCAGGGAGTAGACCTTCAGGTCGCCGTCCTGGAGGACGACCAAGGCGACGGGACTGATCCTCGCTCCCGCGCCGCCGCCGGCACCATGCCCGACGCCGCGGCCGTGGTGGTCGCCCTCGCCGGTGCCGGTGCCGAAGCCGAAGCCGGCCGACATGATGGGAATGATGGTTGCGTTGCCGGCGGTGAACGGCTCGCCCACGATGGTCTTGGTGGTGATCAGGGTCGCCAGTTTGGAAACCAGGGCATCCACGTTTTCTTTGAACGGAACCTCAAACATCTTGGAAACCCCCTTAACTTTTTGCTTTTCGCCTGGTCAACATGGTCCACCATTTTCGCCGGACCGGCGGGGACAGGATGAAGCGGGCCGAGATCCACAGGAGTTGCGCCGGGACCAGGCACCCGCGCAATTCCCCCCGGATGTCCACGCGGGGTTCGCCGAAAGCCGGGGTCAGGTTCAGTTGCAGCGGGCCGCCGGCGGCGACGGCAACCAGGGCGCTGAGGTAACCGGTGAGGTCCGGATCGTTCGTCCCGTACTCCCCTTCCAGGCGAAGGCGCAGGCGGAGCGACCTGACCGTCGAACGTAGAAAAGAGATCGCCGCGCCGAAGATCCGTTCGTCCAGGGATGCAAGCCAATGGGCGCCGGAACGGTGGGCTGCCCGTTTTCGCGCGGGCCTTTCCCTTCGCCTCGGACGGGCGGCGCGGTGGGGCTTAGAGCCGGGGGTGAACCAGGGTAGCGGCCCCAGCCGCAGAGCGACGCCGGGCTTGGCGCCGGCGGGTCCACCCGCGCCCACGTACACCTTGGCGCGGGCCAGACCCCAAGCCCAGGCCAACTCCCCTTGGCCGGAAGGTTTTTCCGCCCAATGGAAGAGACCACTGAAGGCCACCGGCAGGCTCAGAACAAGGATCAGCAGCAGGATCAGCGGAACGAAAATCGCCCCGGCTATCTCCAGGACCATCGGGCGGGCCCACCCTTCCGGTCGGTTTGGTGGCGACGGCTGAGCCGCCGGAGGGTTGTTCCCGCCAGGTCCAGGAACAGTCCGGGCAGTCGCCGCCCCGCGGCCTTGACCAAGTTGCCGATTTCCGCCGAGCCGGGAAGGTAAGCCGTGGCCAAACTCAGATCCTGCCAGGCCAACCGCTGGCTTTCCCAGAAGCCCAGCCCTGTCTGGTCGGGTGCTTTGGCGCTCCGGTCTGCCGCGCTTTTGGCGACGATTTGTTGGCGCAGGTAGGCCCATTCGGGGGGGAGGGAAAATTCCCTCTCCTGGCCCAACTCCAGCCAAAGGAGCTTCAGGTGGGCCAGTTCCCGGCGGCAGGTCAGGCAGCCGGACAGGTGCCCTTCCAGTTCCCCCCGCTCATCCGCCGGCAGTTCCCCGTCCAGGTAGGCTTGCAACACTTCCGGATTACCACAATTCATCCGTTGGTCACCTCCCAACCGTAGGCGCCGGCCAGAGTCCGCCGCAGGCTCCGGCGGGCGCGGAAGAGATAGGTCTTCACCATGCTCAGGGGGAAACCGGTGACGTCGGCGATTTGTTCGTAGGTCATCTCTTCCGCGTGGCGAAGGGTCAGGATCAGGCGATGGAGGGGTGGCAACCGTTCGACGGCTTCCCGGAGGAGCCGGCTGGTTTCGGTCCACTGAACCAGAGTGGCGGGGTCGTCCCACTCCGGCGCCGCCGGTGCCGGGCAATTTTCCAAGGAAAGGATTTCCGGATGTGCCCGGCGAAGGAAATTGAGGCAAACGTTGATGGTGATCTTGCGCAACCACGGTTTGAAAGGACGGTTGACCTGGAAACCACTCAGGCCGGCGAAGACCCTGAGCCAGGTATCCTGGGCCAACTCCAGGGCGTCTTCCCGCCGGTCGGTGCTCCGGTGACACAGGCTGTAGACGTAGCCTTCGTATTTGGCCAGCAGGAGGCGGAAGGCATCTTCCCGGCCATCCCCCTCCTTGCACTGGAGCACCAGTTCGTGGTCGTCGGCTTCCAAAAGCATCCCCACTCCTGACGAGAGCCTCTCGTTATCCCAATACACCTTTTGGCCGAAAAAGTTTCAAGTTATGCGGCACAAAAAAATAAAGCATTATCCCGCAAGCAATTTGCAAAAAAAGGTGGCGACCGGTTGGGACTTTGCTTCCGCGCCGCGCCGGGCTGCGCCGAACCGGAGCGGCCCGGCTAGCCTCGGCCCGTCCCGGCATCCTCCGGTCAGCCGGTCGCGGACGTCACGTGCTTGCGGCCCTGTTCAGAGGCTCTTTTTCAATTCGGCAGGTAGCGTTTGAGCAGATTCCGCCGTTCCTCCTCGGAATCGGCCAACTCCAAAGCGATCAGCCGAAATTCCTCCTGGTGTTCGAGAAAAAGGTCAACGATAACCGGATCGAAAGCCGCGTTCCCGCCGCTGAGGATTAATTCCACCGCTTCCGGATGGGACAGGGGTGGCTTGTAAACCCGCCGGGTGATCAGTGCGTCGTAAACGTCGGCGATGGCCATCAGCCGGCCCGAAAGCGGGATGTCCGCCCCCCGCAGCCCCCGCGGGTAACCGGTCCCATCCCACCTTTCATGGTGGGTGTAGGCCATTTCTTGGGCAAGCCGCAAAAAGGAGTTGGGTCCGAGTTTGGAGGCGGAGATGTTGAGGGCATCACGCCCGTAGACGGTGTGTTTCTTGACTTCGGCGAACTCTTCCGGCGTGAGCTTGCCCGGTTTTAGGAGAATGCTGTCCGGTACTCCCACCTTGCCGATGTCGTGTAAAGGAGCCGACCTCCAAAGGTTTTCCATCACCTCCGGGTTCAACTGGTCCCGAAAATTGGGGTTCTCCCGCAATTTTTCGGCCAGCAGTCGGACATATTCAATCGTGCGCTTGATGTGGCCGCCCGTTTCCGGATCGCGAAATTCCGCCAGGGAACCGAGGGTTTCGATGGTGACGTCCCGGGTCAGCAGCAATTCGGCGGTTTTGGCGCGGACCATTTCCTCCAAGCGGTCGCTGTATTTTTTCAACTCCAGGTGGTTAGATCGGA
>JAJZBP010000255.1 GCA_021798855.1 Bacillota bacterium | reverse complement strand
CCAGACCGCGGCCAAGGGCGCTCAAGACGAAGGCTATCTCCAGGCTTTGCTCCAATGTCAACGCCGGTTTAAATTTGACCCACTGGCGCCGGTTGGAAAATGACCCACCCGGGCTAAATTGGAACTTTTAGGTAGCCAAGATTGGGTTTATCACCCCCTCTTGGGGAGGAGGAGCCGCCGGGGAGCCGGCCCGTTTTTTCTCCCGCAGCGAAGCGCTTTCTCCCCTGATGTTGAGGACTTGGGCTTGGTGGAGGAGCCGGTCCAAGATGGCGGTGGCGGTTACGTTGTCGCCCAAGACCGTCCCCCAGTCGGTGAAACCCTTGTTGGAGGTGAGAATGATACTGCCATGCTCGTAGCAGCGGGCTGACACCAGGGCGAAGAGGGCGGTGGCCGCATGGCGGTCACACGGCCAAACCCCGAACTCGTCCATGATCAGCACCTTCGGACGAAGGTAGAAATGCCGCCGTTTCCCCAGTTGGTGCTCGGCCGCGGCGCGGCCCAGGTCCTCCAGGAGGTCGTGGGTGCGGACGAAATAGACGCCGTAGCCGTTCTCTATGGATTGCAAACCGAGAGCCACCGCCAGGTGGGTCTTGCCCACGCCGGGCGGGCCGAGGAGGATGACGTTGGCCGCCTCCGCGACAAAGGCCAAGGTGCCCAGTTCCCTCACCAGACGCTCGTCAACGGAAGGCTGGAAGGCGAAATCGAAATCTCCCAGGGTGCGTTTGTAAGGGAAATGGGCAAGTTTCGTCTTTGCATCCAGGCGACGCTTGTTCCTGGCCGAAGCCTCCACGTCCAAGAGGTCGGCCAGGAAGTCGGCGTAGGGCATCTGCTTCTGGGCCGCAGCCTCAAGCCGGCTGTCCAAGACGGCGGCGGCTTGTCCCAGCCATAAGTTTTCGAGAAACCGCCGAGATTTCTCCAGGGCGATCATTGGCAGGCCACCCTTCCGCCCACGTCCTCATAGTCGGCCAGGGTCCTTACCTCCAAGAGGGGAACCTCCCTAGCCGTGGGAACCTGCCGGCGTTTGGGGTCGCCGCACGGCGGCGTCCACCCACTGGCCGGGCAGGGTCATGCGCTGGCCGGACCGGGTGGCTCGTGAGCGTGGAAGGCAAGCAGTTCTTCGTCGCCAAAGATCTGCACCGTCGTTTCGTCCCCCAGCACCTGGACCCTCTGCCCCTTCCAGGTCCAGTGGACACCGTAAAAGGCGTTGCCCCAGTTGACGTATCCGTCCCGACCGACCTTCCGCTCCTCGCGCAAAAACACGGCCAGCTTGCCGCGCTCCGGCAGGGAAGAAAGCAGGGGACCCTCGACGGCCAGGCGGTCAATGGGCCGCTCCTCGGTGGTGCCGTGCACCCTGACGTTGGCCACCGTGTCGATCCAAACCCTGGCCTTTTGGTTCAGGCCAGCAAAACTGGCCCCCAGCCAGAAGTTCTGCTTAACGTATTTGACCCCGCTTTCCACCTTCCCCTTTGTCCGGGGCCGGTAGGGGCGGCAAAGCTTGGCCTCAAACCCCAACCGCAAGGCGAAGTCTAGGAACTTGTCGTTCCAGACGGGCGAGCCATCTCCGTCCCGGCCAAGGACCACCACCTTGGCGTTGTCGTAAAGGCATCGGCGGGGTATACCTCCCAGAGCCTCGAAGGCGTGCAGGTGGCAGCGGATAAAAGTGGCCTCGTCAGCCTTCTCGATGAATTCCACCTATATCGCCCGCGACCAACCCAGAACGTAGACGAAAACCCAGACCCACCGCTCCTTGCCGTCGACGGTAAGATACCGGCACCGCCCGAAATCCACTTGGGCCTGCTCTCCCGGCTCCGTCTCGAATCGCACCGTGGCTTGGGTCTGGCGCTCCCGCCGATAGGGAGTCGCGAACTCCTTCAGGATGTTGTAGCCGCCGGTGTAACCTTTAGCCTTCAACTCCCTCAGCAAAACCACGCAATTGGTGACGCCGTCGGCCAGTCGGCCCGCCAGGTACTCCTTGAACTGTTCCAGCTTCGACACGCGCTTCTCTCGTGGCCTGGCTTTGGGCACCCCAGGTGAACGAAGGTACTTGCGAACGGTGTTCCGAGACAGCCCAAGCTCCGCGCTGATTTCCCGAATGTGCTTCCCCTGCCCGTGCATCTCGTAGATCTCTTTCACTTTTCCGCCTCCCGGCAACTCGGATTTTCACCCCCCCGATTATTGCCAATCGGGGGGGTGGTTCGCCGAGGGTGGGTCAATTCCATTCCGGCGATCTGGGTCATTTTATCACCGGCGATGACACCAAGGCCCAGCTCACCACATACCGGGAATACCAGTCCATAAAGGCCACCAGGTACAGCCAACCATTCGCCAGGCGGATGCAAGTGATGTCCGTGCCCCAAACCTGATTGGGGGTGATGATGGCCAAGTTCCGCAGCAGATATGGGTAAATCTGGCTTTCTAGGTTACGCTTGCTCAGGTTCGGTCCAGGCCTGACACCTTCAATGCCCATCTCTCGCATGTGCCTTTGTACGGCTTTGCGGTTAACCTGTTGGCCGTCCCGCTGCAGTTGGGCAGCGATCTTGCGGGAACCGTAGAACGGGCACTTGTTGTAGATTTCGTCTATGCGCCTCTTAAGGGCCAGTTCTTCGGCGGTTGGCGCCATCGGCCTGTAGTAGAGACCGGAGCGGTTAAGGCCCAGGAGTTCGACTTGCAGCGAAAGTGGCAGGCCGCCGGCGTCCCGATCAAGCAGGGTAAGGCATTCTCCTCTAGTCAACTCGGATGCCTTTTTTTTTCAACCAGGAAAGCTGGGTGTTCAGCCGGCCAACCTCGGCGTACAGCTCCTGGAGTTTCCGCTCATATTCGGCTTTCACGGAATCCACCTTCTTCTCCTCGTCGGTGAACAGCTTGGGCAACCCGCCTATTGCCTGGCTCTTCCAGCGATGGAGTTGAACGGGGTGGATCCCATGCTCCGAAGCCACCTGGGTAACCGTCTTTTCCTCTTTCAGAATTTCCAGCACCACTTGGGCCTTGAAATCCGGAGAATACGTCTTCTTCATGGCCTTACTGTAACATGAAACCCGCCTTTTTCTTGTCCAGTTTTATGGGTCCATCATAGGATGACAATATGGAGCGCAAAACCGTAACGCTTTGGTATGATCCTGAAGGCGACTATCTAGGGATCTGGTGATTAATAGGGGCTAAAAAACGGGATATTGGCCTTGGGAGACGGAAATTCC
>JAJZBP010000254.1 GCA_021798855.1 Bacillota bacterium | reverse complement strand
TCCGAAAACGCGGAAAACGCGGTGTTGGGGAAGAACGGATTCCTGTCCCGGGTGCAGGCGGCCGCCCAAGCGGGCCGGGCGAAGTTCCGGCAAGTCTCCCTGTCCCAGCCGGAGCAGGGAGGCGCCCTCTCGTCCAACTGGCTACTGGGAGGCGCCGGTTCTGGGAACCTGGCTTCCGGCCAACGAAAGCGCGGCAAACCGGAGACGGTTCCCTGGCTGGTCGTCTTCCAAAGACAGGGGGGCGTTTTCAGCGGCGGGGGCTTCACCGCGCCCCTCGACATGAAGCAGGACAGCGACAACGATAACAGGCACGGGGACTACTACTATTTTTCCATCCGGCGAAAAAACGGGATCAGCCTGTGCTACTGGGCCTTTCCGGGCACGGGTTTTTTGCAGCGGCAGCCGGATCCGAACAGTTGCCGGAAACACGGGGATTGAAAAACGGATGCGGGAGGTGAATTTCCGTGCCTAAAATGAACGCTGCCGAGGGCAAGGGGGCGGAGAAGGGAAGGGATCGTTCGGTGGACCGGCCCTATGAATCTCTCCTGCGGATCGTTCTGGTCACCCGGGGGATGCTCAAGACGTCCCACCTGGGGGAGATCAACCGGCTCCAGACCCAGGAGGGCAAGTCCCTTCTGGAGACCCTGGCGGAGGGGGGGTTCGTGGATCCGGTGGAGGCGGCCAAGATCCTGGCCGAACAACTGAAGCTGCCCTTCGCGCTCCAGGCGGTTTCCAACGAGGCGGCGGTCCGTCTGGTTTCCGAAACCCTGGTCCGCCGCTATGCCTTCGTTCCCCTACGGGCCGGGGAGGACAGCCTGGAGATCGGAGTGAGCGAGCCCCTGCCACCCAGGGCGGTGCAGGAGATCGAGAGGGTGTCACAACGGAAGGTGTTCCAGACCATCGTTCCTCTGCGGGCCGGTGAGACCGGCGCCGGCGGACGGGCGGCGGCGGAGACGGCGGCCCTTTCGCCTTCGCCCGCATCCGTCCAGCCCGCCGTGGTCAGCGGTGCCCCCGGGCCTTCCCCGGCCGACCCGCCCGGCCCACCGGTCCCCGCGGCGGAGCCGTCGGACGATCCCGCGGCCAAACCGCAGCCGCAGGCGCCGGCCCAAGTGGTGAAGCGATCCTACGAACCCCTCCTGGAGATCGGACTGATCACCAAGGGGTTCCTCAAGGTGTCCCAGGTGGCCCAGCTACGCCGGCGGCAGGGAGAAACCGGCAAGTCGATGCTGCAAACGCTGGTGGAGGAGAACCTGGTTCCGGCGGTGGAGGCGGCCAAGACCCTGGCCGAGCAGATGAGGCTGCCCTTCGTGTCCGAGGTCATCCCCCAGGAGGGGGTGCGGGGCCTAATTTCGGAAACCCTGGCCCACCGCTGTGGGTTTCAGCCCCTGGCGGCCGACAAGGCCACTTTCCAGGTTGCGGTGAGCGAACCGTTGCCCAAGGCGACGCTGGATGAGATCGAGCGATTGGCCGGGCGCAAGGTCCGCCAGGTCATCGTGCCGTTGTGTTTGCCCGGAGCCCCGCCGCCGGCTTCCCCACCAGCCTCAACCCCGGCAACGGCTCCGGTTCAGACCGCGGAAAGCTCCGCGGCGCCCCAGACCGCGATCCGCGGGGCGCCGGGGGCGCCGCGGGAACCGTTGCGGCCATCCGGCTCCGAGGCGGCGGCCGGGAAGGCCGGAGTCCGCCCGCCGGGGGTCGGGCCTTCTTACGAGGCCCTCCTGCGGGCCGGACTGGTGGTCAGAAATCTCCTCAAGCCGGCTCAACTGGCCGAGGTGCAAAACCTCCAGCGGGAGAAGGGCTGCACCTTCCTGGAGGCTCTGGTGGAGGGCGGGTTCGTGGACGAAACCGTGGCGGCCCACCTCCTGGCCGACCAGATGAGGCTACCATTCTCCCCGCAGGTGGTCCCGGAAGAAAGCGCCGTGGGCCTTCTGCCGGCGGGATGGCTGCGGCGGCACCGGTTTTTCCCGGTGAAGGTCGAGGGCAACGTCCTGCACGTGGCGGTGGCCGAGCCCCTTCCCCCGGCCGGCCTGGCCGAGATCGCCCGGCTGTCGGGCCTCCGGGTGCGCCAGACCATCGTTCCCTGGAAGGCCCTGGTGGGGGCCGCGCCTCCGTTCCCGTCCGTCCGTCCGGAGGAGCGGGCCCGGTGGCTGCGTGAGGAGGAGAGGCCGTCCGCCCGCGAGGACCGTGAGGCCGAGGAGAGCGAACTGTACCGGGCCTTCGACCAGGTGGCCCGCAAGCGGGTCAGGCTGGGCGAAAGCCTCCTGAAGAAGGGCCTCCTCTCTCCGGCCCAGTTGGAGGAGGCGATCCGGACCCAGGGCAAGAAGGGCAAGCGCCTGGGAGAGGTTCTGGTGGATAACGGGTACGTCCTGGAGACCGACGTGGTCCGGGCTCTGGCCGAACAACTGGGGCTGCCCTTCGTGGAGCACTGGGAACCCCGGCCGGAGGCCCTGGACCTGGTGCCGGCCTCCGTGGCCCGGCGCTTGGGCGTGGTGCCCATGGCCCTGGAGGGAGACGTCCTGCGTGTGGCCGTGGCCGATCCCCTCAACGTGCAAACGGTGGAGGAACTGGAGCGGCTGACGGGACGGAGAGTGGAAAGGGCGGTCAGTCTGCGCCGGAGCCTGGAGCGGTCCTACCATCCGGGGAGGGAGGCGACGGCGGTCAGGGAGGCGGAGCCGGCCCGAGCGGGCGCCCCCGAAGCCCCGGTGGTGGCCCTGGCCAGGAGCATTTTACAGCGGGCCGTGGAGGAACGGGTCAGCGACATCCACATCGAGCCGGGGGACGGCGACCTGAAGGTCAGGTATCGGGTGGATGGCATCCTGCTGGGGGCCAACGTCCTTTCCAAGGACCTGCATGCCCACCTTGTTTCCCACCTGAAGATCCTGGCTTCCCTGGACATCGCCGAGAAACGCCTGCCCCAGGACGGGCACTTCCCCCTGGAGGACGGCAGCGAGGTGGACGTGCGCCTGTCCACCCTGCCCACGGTCTACGGAGAAAAGGTGGTCATGCGACTCTTGGACCGGGGAAAGCTCCTCCGGTTGGAGGAACTGGGCTACGCTCCCTCCTTCCGGGAGGCGTACCACCGGTTGGTCACCTCGCCCTACGGCCTGGTCCTCCTCACTGGACCCACCGGCTCGGGAAAGAGCACCACCCTTATGGCCGGAGTCCTGGAGTTGGACGCTTCGGACAAGAACATCGTCACGGTGGAGGA
>JAJZBP010000253.1 GCA_021798855.1 Bacillota bacterium | reverse complement strand
TCCGAGGTCTTCCCGTGCATCAGCACCCTGGCCCGCACCCCCTCGCCCCCGTAGACCGCCCCGATGGCCTGGTGCCCCAAGCAAACCCCCAGGACGGGCACCCGCGACCCCAGGCGGCGGATCACCTCCATGGAGATCCCCGCCTGGTAAGGGGTGCAGGGGCCCGGCGAGATCACGATCCCCCGCGGAGCCATTTCCTCCACCGCCGCGGGCATGATCCGGTCATTGCGGAAAACCCGCGTCTCCCCCCCCAGTTCCTCCAGGTACTGGACCAGGTTGTAGGTGAAGGAATCGTAGTTGTCGATCACCACGATCATCCCAAAATCTCCTCCCCCCGGCGCAGGACATCCAGGGCCGCTCCCGCCTTGTTCAAACTTTCCTCGTACTCCCGGCCCGGGTCGGAATCGGCCACGATCCCCGCTCCGGCTTGGATGAAAGCCCTGCCCCGGCACAACACGATGGTGCGGATGGTGATGCAGGTATCCATCCGTCCGTTGAAACCGCAATAGCCGACCGCCCCCCCGTATGGTCCCCGGCGGACCGGCTCCAACTCGTCGATGATCTCCATTGCCCGCACTTTCGGCGCCCCCGAGAGCGTGCCCGCCGGCAGAACCGCCCCCAGGACGTCCACCGCCCCCAAACCCGGTCGCAGGGTTCCCTGCACCTCGGAAACCAGGTGACACACATGTGAATACCGCTCCACGAACATCTGCCTGGCCACGCGGACCGTCCCCCGGCGGGAAACCCTCCCCAGGTCGTTGCGTCCCAGGTCCACCAGCATGACGTGCTCCGCCCGCTCCTTCTCGTCCGCCAGCAATTCCCTCTCCAGCGCCAGGTCCTCTTCCTCCCCCTTCCCCCGCGGTCGCGTCCCCGCGATGGGTCGGACCTCCACACCGCCCTCCTCATCCAGGCAGACCAGTCGCTCCGGTGAGGCTCCCACCAGAGTCGCCTCCGGCAATTCCAAAAAGAAGAGGTACGGCGACGGGTTGACCGTCCGCATGGCCCGGTACAGGTTGAAATCGTCCCCCCGGAAGGGCACCTCCAGCCTTTGGGACAAGACCACCTGAAAAACGTCCCCCGCCCCGATGTACTCCTTGGCCCGCCGAACCGCCGCCTCGAAACCCTCCCGGGTGAAGGTCGAGCCGGTCGCTCCTCCCTCCGCCAGGTAATCCAGGTTTGGGGGCGCCTTTGGCGCCGGGGGAACAGACGGCCCCCTCCCCCGCAGCACCGCCACCGCCTCGGCCAGTTTGCCGTCGGCCTGCGCCGCTTCCTCCACCGGCTGGTTCACCATCACCTGCACCCGCCGCAAAAGGTGGTCGTAAACCGCCACCACCCGCGGAAAAACCAGGACCGCATCCGGCAACTCCAGGTCGTCGGGCGGCGGATGGGGCAGGTTCTCCACCGCCCGCACCAGGTCGTAGCCCAGGTAGCCCACCGCCCCGCCGAAGAAAGGGGGATAACCCTTGGGCGTGGAAAAACGGTAGGCGTCCAACAGTTCCCGGAGCAGCGCCAGGGGGTTGCCCTCCCGCTTTTCCGTCCGCCCGCCCGCCCAAACCATTTCGACCCGCCCGTCCCGACAACGAAAGGTCAGAAAGGGATCCCACCCCAGGAGCGAACGGCGGGCGATCTTCTCGCCCCCCTCCCCGCTTTCCAGGAGGAAAGCGCCCTTGCCGCATCCCGCCACCCGCACCTTCTGGTAAAGGGAGATGGGCGTTTCCAGGTCAGCGACGAATTCTTCCTTGCGCACGACGATTCTGTTCCCGCTCAACCTGCCGGCCTCCTCGGGCCATGGTCATGGCCAAAAATAAAAAGCCCTCCGTCCCCCAAGGGACGAAAGGCCATGCTTCCGTGGTGCCACCCAAATTGCCCGCGGCAAAACATCCGCGAACCGCTTTCCAGGTACGGGAACAAATTCCGATACCCTGTCCCTTGATAACGGAGGACGTTCCGGCTTTGCGCAACCCGACGGGTGCAACGGCTCCCGTGTTTCTCCCCTTCACCGCCCGCCCCTTGCGGCCGGCGGTTCCGGTTCGCCGTCCCTTGGCACCGATCACGTTGCGGTTCGCGGCTTCCGGGTCCATTCACCTTTCCCCGGCGGCTGACTCGCACCATCCGTCAGCTCTCTTGACGCCTCCGGCAAGGCTACTCTTCCCGTGCATCGCCTTTGACCATATGCTCGGCTTCACCTTAGCACACCGTTCACTATTCGTCAAGCTTTTCCAAAAGTTGAACGCCTTCCTCTCTTGGTGTATGATTTATTCATCTTAATCATTTTTTATCTTTTATAATCTTCGAGGAGTGATGGACCCTTGGATCTGATCGCCAAACTTAAAGACGAACACCGGCTCCTCTTGCAAAACCTGGAGGAGATCAACGCCATTTACACCCCGCGGGCCGATACGGCCAGGACCCTGTCGGCCAAACTGTACGCCATGAAAAACCTGCTGTTGGCCCACTTCCACCTGGAGGACACCGTTCTTTTCCCCGCCCTGGCCGTCAAAATGCCCTCCGGCCTGCCCGCGAAGGTGCAGCAATCCTTGGAGGAATTGCACAGCCTAACGGCCACCGCTCGGGATTTCTTTGCCCGGCACCAAACCCTCGACGACACTCCCTCCGCCCGCACCGTTTTCTTGCGCCGTTCCAACCGGTTGCCCGAAGCCCCGGAGAAACGGATCCGGGTGGAGGAGAAGGAACTTTACCCACTTTATTAAAGGCGACCTTTTTGCCATGAAATTACTTGTAAACCTTCTCGGTTTAAAGTAAATTAAAATTATTATTCAATTATTAACATTCTTAAACCTTTCGCAGAGGAGGACGTTTGATGCACGAAGTGCTTTATCAAAGCGACCGGCACAAGTTCGTTCTGCTCGGCCTGGGAGAATCCAGACACGAGAAGGGGATACCGTCCAACCAATACCTGGTGCTCCACGAAGACGCGGCTGCCCTGCTCGACCCCGGAGGGTTCGGTCTTTTCCCCATCCTCAACGCCCGCATTTTCAAGTATACCGATCCGAAGAACATCAGGGCCATCTTCCTATCCCACCAGGATCCGGACGTAACCTCGGGCGTGAACGTCTGGATCGAGTTTACCGGCGCCAGGGTTTACCTGTCCCAGCTCTGGCTGCGCTTCATCCCCCACCTGGACGTGACCCAACCCGAAAACCTGGTTCCGCTGCCCGACGAAGTCCGACCGGTGGATGGCGCCCC
>JAJZBP010000252.1 GCA_021798855.1 Bacillota bacterium | reverse complement strand
CCCGCCGCCACCTCCATCCGGCGCACCATCCCTCGGCGCACTTCTGCCGCCCGGATGTGCCCGTTTCCCATGTCCACCCCGACCCACGTCCCGTTCATCGGCCGCCGCTCCCTTTTTTTCAGTTCTCGCTCCAACTTTGCACCCGCGGATTCTCGTGGGAATCGAAGGTCACCGTGGCCGCGATGCTGCGCTTTCCGGCGCCGGAGGAAAGGGTCCCCGTGGCCGTGACGGTCCACAATCCCTTCTGGGCGCAATGGGCCGCCGTCTTCTCGGTCGCCTCCACCCAGTTTTCGCATGTCGCCTGGTAAACGTAGCCGCCGGCGGCCAACCCACCGTGGCCGGAGCAGATCTGTGAACTACAGCCTCCCCCGGCCGCCTGGTCCTCCGCCGCCGCCACCCCCGCCTCGGCCAGTTGGCGGGCCTGGACCGCCGCCCCCTGGGACCGGGCCAGGGAAAGCTCGTTACGGGCCAAGACGAAGCCGGCAAAGGCCGCCCCCAGGATCAGGGCGCCGGCCGCCAGGACGTAGATGAGGGCCTGGCCGACTTGATCGCCCGGGCCGGGCCTAATCACCGCCACCACCGACGCAGTTCTTGATCGCCGTGGTCGCATCGTTTATCGCTCCAGCGTCGTTGCGGACGAAACTGCCCGTTTTGATCTCGTAGGCCGGGGCCGATCCGTCCTGGACTAAGGCGCTCTCCTCCAGGTAGGGCAGGTCCCCGGCAATCTTGAACTGAAGGGAGGTCAGGTGGTCGGCCAGCACGGAGGTCGAAGAGGCGTTATTCGCCCCGTAGATCCCGACCGCCCCGGTGCCGAAGCACCCGTACGCGCCACCCGTTAGGCCGCCAACCGCGCAGTTCGCGAAGTTTTCCAAAGAAGTGAGGAGCGACTGTCCCGCCGCCTCGTTCTTGGAAAAGGGGTAAGCAATCCGGTACAGGTTTCCCGACGCCGGGTAGAGGAACTGGACCACCTGGTACTTGCAGGGGGCGGCGGACGTCTCCAGCACCGTGACCTGGGTCGGTCCCACGCTGAACACGGCTATCGCCTGCCGGACCTCGGCGTTCATCTGGCGAAAACCCGCTTGGTCCGCCGCCTGGACCCGGTGGGCCACGGCCTGGTCGCGGCCCTGCCGCAGGGCCTGCACCACCAGGGGCTCCGCCGCCGCCAGGAAGATGGCCAGGAGGAACATGCCCACCACCATCTCGATGAGGGTGAAACCCCTCTCGTCGCCGCGCAAGAAACCGCCTCCCCTCATCGGTAGGGCACCACGCAACTCTCAACGCTGAAACTGGATGCCTTACCCACTTGGTTTGGCCAGGTGACCGTGACCGTCACGTCGTCCGCACCATTGCAGTTGGAAGACGCTTGGTTCACCGTCCAGGAGACGGTATAAGTCTCGTTTCCCAGGGTGACATGCTGCGGGGACGGCGGCGGCCAGGACGTGGGCCAGGACGGATCCTGCATGAAGCCCTGGTTCAGGCCGGCCATGTCGGGGAAGGTCGCCGACCCGGAGGACGGGCATTTGCCTCCCCAAAGACCGCTAACACCGCAAGCCGTAAGGTAAGTCTGCTCCCCCAAGGTCTCCGTCCCCGACGGCGCCTGCTGCTGGAAGCGCAGGGCCTCCATGACCCCCTGGGCCAGCTGCTGCCCCCGCAGTTCTTCCCGGCTGGCCCGCCCGGCCGCCAGGGTGGCCTGGGTCAACCCCAGGCCGGTGACGAGGACGATCAGGATGAGGCTCATGGCCACCACCACGTCCAGCAGCGCAAACCCGGCTTCCTCCCCCCGCGTCATCCCCGTGGCCGGCTTACTGGTCGAAGGTAACGAAGCATGTGTCCGCCGTGCCGCCCGAGGCTGCCACCACCGGATAAGCACCCTTGTAAGGATAGCTTCCCTGGACGGTACAGGTGCTATCCTTAGTTATAGGGCCACCGCTACTTCCGCTCCAAGTACCAGCAGCGCCTGGCGTCGGCGGCGTAGCCGTCGTGGTTTGGCCAAGGGCTGTCGTATTGTCCCCCGGCGCTATCAAAATGTAATGCTGGAAATTTTTACTCGGCTGGTAGACGTAGTAGGTCCCAAACCCGTCCTTCCAGGTGAAGCTGGACTTGATCCCTTCGGGGATGACCGGCGTTATGGGCCCCACGTAGGTTTTGTCGGGAAACGCGTTGTGGTCGTTGTAGTAGGTGGCCAGGGCCGTGGAGATCACCCGCAGGTCCGCCTTCTCCCGGCTGACCTTGCCGCTTTGCAGCACGCTGATCACCCGCGGGATGGCGATGGCCGCCAGGATGCCCAGGATGGCGATGACGATCATCAGTTCGATCAGGGTGAAGCCTTTCTCCCGCCCGAGGCGCCGCCGAATAAACGTTATCATTTTCGTCCCTCCTTTTTTTCTCCGGAAAAAACCCTCGCCGACCTCCGCTCCTCCGCCTCCTTTGCCGTGATTCAGGCCGTTTCATGATAAGGGCATAATACAAAATTAATATTTTTGTCTAATAATATCAACTCCTGAAAATAGACAAAAAATCTCTCCTCCCCCCGGTCTCGGGCTATTGGGTCGAAGATAGTCTTTGATTAAATATATTAACTTGATTTATCGAATATATTTTAAATAAACACTATATTATTCAAGATAGTATAGTCGGCCTGTAATCCTAATTTTTGTCTTAATTTGTCGAAAATAGTCAATGAGCAACGGTTTGCCCGTGGTTGTGCCACTATTTTCTCTCCATCCCAATTTATCCCAAATGAGCCGCCGCCAACTTTTTTCCTCCCGGACGGCGGCCTCCTTCGGGGGGGGACCGGCCGGGGCACGCAAAAAGGCGAGAGGGGCGATGCTCGCCCCTCTCGGTGTCGGTCCGGCTCCCTCGCGGGATCCGCACTTCCTCGCCTCGTATCCGTTTTGATCCTGCTCGTGCGGAGTCCGGCGAAAAAGGCGCAGCTTACCAGGGTTGTTGCCCGCCTTGGGATGGTCTGGCTTAGTGGTCTATTTAGTAAATACGGTGACGTGTTATCGTTGCCATTTTAGCCTAATTGGGGTACGATGTGCTCAGGAGGTGGGGACATCGTGCCGAGAAAGAGTCCGTTCGCCATCAATTTATCCCCGGAACAACGGCAGGCTCTTGAGGCCCTCTCCAAAAAGTATACGTCACCGTATCGTGATGTTGTCCGGGCCAAGGTTATTCTTATGGCGGCTGAAGGCTTCCGCAACGATGA
>JAJZBP010000251.1 GCA_021798855.1 Bacillota bacterium | reverse complement strand
TGGAGCGGGAAGAATTCGAGGCGGCAGCCGGTTTGCGTGATGAGATTAGGGAATTGGAGGACAAGGTGCGCAAAGGAGGTTTGGGAGATGCCGAGAGCGGCTAATAATGACCAGGTTCCTGCGGAAGGGGGTAAAGAGGAGGAAACGCCTTCCGGCCTGGAGAAATTCCTGACGCTTGATCGCTTCCCCAGGGCCAGGGGGGAGGGGATGGATGTGGTCATTTCCAGCCGAGTCCGCTTGGCCCGCAACCTGGATGAACGCCTGTTTTCCAACCGGCTCAATGCGGAATTGGCGGAGGCGGTTCTTGGCCAGGTTGAAACGGTTTTGGGTCAACTGGAAGGGGCGCCTTGGCATTTTTTCCACTTGGAGAAGATTTCACCGTTGGATCGTCAGATTCTGGTGGAGAAACATCTGATCAGTCCCCAGCATGCGCAGGATCCAACCCACCGGGGCTTGGCCATCCGTGAAGACCAGGTGGTCAGTATAATGGTCAATGAGGAAGATCATCTTCGTATCCAGTGCATTTTGCCGGGGATGTCTCTGGATGAAGCCTATCTGGAGGCCGAGAGCGTGGATGATTTGCTGGAAGCAAAACTGGTCTATGCCTTCGACGGAGCCTATGGGTATCTCACCGCCTGCCCGACCAATCTGGGCACGGGGCTACGGGCCTCATTGATGATGCACCTACCGGTGCTGGTTTTGACCAACCAGGCCGGGAACTTCTTCCACGCACTGGCCAAATTGGGGATGGCTGTGCGCGGGCAATATGGTGAGGGAACCCAAACCATCGGCAACGTTTTCCAGATATCGAACCAAATCACCCTGGGAGTGCCGGAAAGCGAGATAATACAGAACCTGAAAAGCATTGCCGCTCAAATCATCGATCACGAGCGGAACGGGCGGGAAACCTTCCTGCGGGAGGGCCGGGAAGCATTGGAGGATCGGGTTGGGCGGGCTTACGGCATCCTCCAGAACGCCAGGATCATCAATTCGGACGAGACTTTGCGGCTACTTTCGGATGTGCGCTTGGGGATCGAAATGGGGCTGGTTCACGCCAACCCAGGCGTCGTCGACGAACTTTGGATGTTGACGCGGGCAGCCTGTCTGCAGAAAATGGATGGGCGAGGCTTGAATCCGTATGAGAGAGACGTGCGTCGGGCGGCCATCATTCGTGGGATGTTGACGGCACAGCCGCAGGAAAAGAGGGAAGGTGAGTAAAATGTTTGGGCGATTTACGGAGCGGGCGCAGCGGGTAATCGTTTTTGCCCAAGAGGAAGCTCGTCGTTTCAACCACGATTTTGCCGGTACGGAGCACCTTCTGCTGGGACTGATTCGCGAAGGCGGCGGAATTGCGGCCAGATCTCTGCAAAACCTGGGAGTGAGTCTCGAGAAAGTCAGGCAAGAGGTGGAGAAAATCATTGGTACCGGTGCCGAAGATAGAATTGGTGGTGATATCGGATTTACGCCCGGAGCGAAAAAGGTCATTCTGGAGTTGGCGGTGGAGGAAGCCCGCTCATTCGGGCACAACTACATCGGAACCGAGCACATAATCTTGGGCATTCTTCAGGAAAACGACGGAGTGGCGGCCAAAGTTCTGGGGAGACTTGGGGTGAGCGCGGAGCGGGTTCGGGAGCAGGTTATGATCCTGCTGGGGATGGCACCCGCGCAGAACCAGGCCAAAAGCCGCAAGGCGACAAGTGCCCTGGAGACTTTCGGTAGGGACTTGACCCGACAGGCAACGGAGGGAAAACTCGATCCGGTGGTGGGACGGGAAAAGGAGATCGAGCGGGTTATCCAGATCCTGTCCCGCCGAACCAAGAACAATCCGGTCCTCATCGGGGAACCGGGCGTGGGTAAAACGGCCATTGTGGAAGGATTGGCTCAGGCCATCGCCGATGGACGGATACCGGAGATCCTGAAGGGGAAAGTGGTTCTGACCCTGGATTTGCCTTCTCTCGTGGCCGGGTCGAAGTACCGGGGTGAGTTTGAGGAGCGGCTGAAAAAGGTCTTGGAAGAGATCCGGCAGGCCGGGAACATCATCCTGTTCATTGACGAAGTCCATACGCTGGTCGGCGCGGGAGCGGCGGAAGGAGCCATCGATGCGTCCAACATCTTAAAGCCGACCTTGGCCAGGGGTGAGATCCAGTGCATTGGGGCGACAACCATCACCGAATATCGCAAACACATGGAGAAAGACGCGGCTTTGGAGAGGCGGTTTCAACCGATTACGGTGGAAGAGCCTTCACCGGATGAGGCTGTGGCCATCTTAATGGGGCTGCGTGACCGGTACGAAGCCCATCACCGGGCGGAGATAACCGATGAGGCCATCAGGGCGGCAGTTAAGCTGGGGGATCGTTTCGTGACCGGACGGTATCTGCCGGACAAGGCGGTGGATCTGGTGGACGAGGCCGCCTCCAAGGTGCGCTTGCAAAATTATACGGTGCCGTCGGACCTGCGGGATATGGAAGAACGGTTGGAGTCCGTCCGGAAAGAGAAAGAGGCGGCGGTGGGAGCGCAGGAATTCGAAAAAGCGGCCAAGCTTCGGGACCAGGAGGGCAAACTGCGTGAAGAACTGGAAAAGGCCCAACTGGAATGGAAGCAACAGCGAGCGGCCCGCAAAAGTGTGGTAACGGCCGACGACGTGGCCGGAGTGGTGTCGAATTGGACCGGAATTCCCGTGCAACGTTTGCAGGTGGAAGAGCAAAAGCGCCTGTTGGCCATGGAGGATGAATTGCACCAGCGGATCATGGGTCAGGACGAAGCGGTGACTGCGGTGGCCCGGGCCATCCGGCGCACACGTTCCGGCATGAAAGATCCACGGCGTCCCATAGGTTCTTTCATTTTTCTCGGACCAACGGGGGTGGGCAAGACCGAGTTGGCAAGGGCTTTGGCTGAAACCCTTTTTGGGGATGAAGAAGCCATGATCACCATTGACATGTCTGAGCATATGGAGAAGCATACGGTGTCCCGTCTGATTGGCTCACCTCCAGGTTATGTCGGATACGGCGAGGGTGGAACGCTTACCGAAGCGGTGCGCCGCCGGCCCTATTCGGTTGTTCTCTTGGACGAGATCGAAAAAGCCCATCCTGAAGTTTTCAACCTGCTGCTCCAGGTATTCGAAGACGGCCGGTTGACCGAGGGTACGGGCCGGACCGTCGACTTTCGCAATACGGTCATCATCATGACCTCCAACCTTGGAGCGGCGGAAATCCGCCGAGATCGGAA
>JAJZBP010000250.1 GCA_021798855.1 Bacillota bacterium | reverse complement strand
CGCCGAATATCTTCCCGCCGCGCACGGTGACGGGAGCGGAAACGGCCTCCAGAGCCAGCCGGGGGGAAGGGGCAAAGCCGGTGGCCCGCTCAATTAGCACGGACATCCCGGCGGCCAAGTCGTTGACGCCGGCCTGGAGAGAGAAGCATAGTTGGGTCACCGGCTCAAAGGTCTGGCGGTCCAGGGTCACCACGTCGGAAGTGCGGCTGCCAGCGTCCAGGACAACGGCCAATCCGCCGCCATGCTGGAGGGATCCCTGGGAACCCGCGAAGATGGCGGCGGCCACCCCTTGGGGGCGAAGCACCAGCTTGGCGATCCGGTAGCGCCGGGGTTCACCCTTGGCGGAGACTACCTCCAGTTCCCGGCCTTCCAAAAAGCCCTTCGCCCTCTGCCGCTCCAGGGAAAAGGTGCCAAGCGGCGTCCCAGTGCCAATCGCCACATCCCCGGATGGGATGCCGGAACGCCAAAGCGCCGCCCCAAGAAGCGGCAGGGTTTCGGGGTCGGAAAGCCGCCCGTCCCCCTGGGGAGAGCGGAAATCCAACTGGGCGTCGTCGCCGAAGACGTGAAGCGGGCCGCCGTCAACCGAAAGGGCCAGGACGTTCCCGCCAAGCCCCCAGCCTTCGGCGGAGTTATGAACGGCGTAGCGGCTGGGGAACCTGTCCCGGTGTCCGTGCGGGTTACGGTTTTGACGTCGCCGTAGCCAGGGTCAATGCCAATGGGATAGATCATCAGTACGTGTCCTCCTTGGTGGTTGTGGTGGCCTCTGGGGGCCTCTGTGGGACTGTTTTGGGCCGGGGGCATAGAATCCAAAAAACAGGCCGTTTCCTGGGCTTTATTCGCGTTTTACCTTTTATTAACAAATGCCAATTAAGCCCGGTATGATAGGCTCCGTTGGCATTGGCCGATTTGTTACATTTTCGGGGGTTCAGCCTCCCTTTTTCGCCCGGTGCGCCGATACCCTGTTCTTCGTCTCCGCTCGGCGGGTGGCTATGTCCGGCGGAACCATTTTGCCGCCGCATTTGCACCAAGCCGAAGCCGCGGGGATGATGAATACCGCGCACCGGCAAGCCGGACAAACAACCTGGATAAGCTCGGGGTCTTTTATCGTTCGTATGCCTCCTTTTGGCAAGCAAAAACCCCGCCTTGGTTGGACGGGGCCTCGTTGGTGGAGTTATTCGGTTCTAAGCTGCCTCCTACAGATGGAGCAGGTGGAGCAACACCGTAACGGCGATTACTCCGATAAAGCCGAAGAGGATGTAATTACGAAGGCCGTTCATTTCGGCGCGGAGTTCTCGAAGGTCTTCTTTGGTGGCAAAACCTTTTATCTCGGCGCGGAGTTCTCGAAGGTCCTCTTTGGTGGCAAAACCTTTTATCTCGGCACGGAGTTCCCGAAAGTCCTCCTTGGTCACCAAACCGTCTATCTTGGTTTCAACTCGGCCAAGCCGGTCCTCGATTCTCCCAAGCCGCTCTTCCGTCGTTCCCAACCTGGAGTCGATGGAATCAAGGTATCTTTCCTGCCAGTTCTCCGCCGCCGGTTCCGCCATGCTGCTCACCTTCCCTTGCCTCCTCATTCTATCCGAAATTGCAGTTTTTGAAAAGCCGGGCTTCTCACCCCGGCGGGTTCGCTGTTGTTGGTGCTATTCGGCCAGGCGTGTGGCAATCCAGTCCTGGATGAACGCCGCCATCTGGCTGTTCCCCTGGTTCAGGCCCTTGGCGTAGCGGTCTTCCTCCGTCAGGCCCGAATTCTCGGCGGCGTATTTGTAGTGGCGGAAAAGATCGCCCAGGAGAGCGAAGAGATCGAGCAGGTCCTTGGTTGGGTCGTTCATCGCTGCCGGCTCGGCGGGGAACTCGCCCTTTTTCATTTGGATTCGCCTCCCTTCGCGATCATCAATCGCTGTTTGTGCAATTATCACCGCCAGGGCGTTACCTCCACGTACCGCGTCCGTTTCACCGATCCTTCGACAACCTGGAAGGCCAGGATCTGGCCCCGCGGCATCTCCCTGAGTTGGGTCGCCGTGAACCGGCGTTCCTCGACCATCCTGCAGGACTCGCTCTGGGGAGTTCTGCAGGAGTTGCCGCCGTAGGACCATGAGCGATCCATGCGTTTCTCGCTCCCGGCCGTTTTGGAGAAGTACTCGGCATCGTCAAACTCAAGCCCTCCATAGACGACCTTCTGCCGGGTGTTGGCCAGGATCTCCTGCCGCATCCGGTCGTTTTGGTTGCCTAACTGGGAAAGATTCTGATGAGACAGCGCCATGGCCACCCGGTACTTTCGGGCTTGTGCCAAAAAGGAGCCGAGTTCGGGGTTCACATAATTGTGGCACTCGTCAATGTAGCAGACGAACGGGTGCGTCCGGTCAGCTTTCGTCCGTCGGCTGTAAGCCCCAAGAATGACCTGCTGCAAAAGAAAAGTCCCCAGCACATTTCCAAGAGGTCCAAGTTCGGAAACTGGAAGAGCCACAATGAGTACCTTCCCGGTGTTCATCACGTCCTGGATGTTGAAGTCGCTCTTCCCTGATATGGCCCGTTTGATGTGCGGGTTGGAAAGGAAGGTCATCAGTTGATTTTTCAGGCCAATGGTATACTCGTTTTTCTTCTTGTCCTCCCACGCGCCCATATCTTTCTCGAAGTACTCACGAATGATCCGGGTTTTAACCCCGGAGGACACCCGTTCATCCCCCTCCAACCGGCCACCCCTAATAACCGTTGTCAAAAACCCGGGATCCAAAAGTACCATTAGCGGATCGACAAAGCCTGCATCCGGCAGGGCCTCTTTGACCGCCCGGATGATCATCATGGTCAACATCCGATCCAATGTCTTGAAGAAGCCCGAATCCTTCTCGCTGGCGAAGAGTTTCTCAAAGGCGTATTGGACCCCGGCGGCGACCCTCGCAGGGTCGCCGCCCAAAGGATTGAAGACCGGACACCCGGGACGAGACGGGATGAAAAGGGTGTACTCCCTACCGGCCCTTCGGCAAATCTCCATCATGGCCTCGGCCATATCTTCGTCCGGAGCCATCGCCATGGCTCCCACACCCGGTCTGGCCATGTCCTGCTCAAAGTATTTGAGGATCGTTGAACTGGTTTTGCCCGATCCTGTAGGCCCTAGGGATCTGGTGAAAAACTCTCGTAAAACAGAAATAACCGGCCAAAACATAGGCAAATCGACTTTATTGTGGTATAATTAGCGCATATTAGTGGACGCAAAGGAGACGGCACATGCTTGGTC
>JAJZBP010000249.1 GCA_021798855.1 Bacillota bacterium | reverse complement strand
CAGGAAGTGGTCTTGACCATGTGAAACTCGTCACGCTTAAGTTACTTTTTATTTTGAGTTGACACGCAGCCCCTGCCGCCTAGCGGCGATGAATTTCTCAAGATTTCGTCCAACTGCACCCACCTATTTGGTGTGTTTGTCCGCAACTTTAGATGCACCGTAGGAATCGGGTTTGATCTTGGGATCGAAACCGCTTCCCAGAACCATGCCGGTGATCTCCCGAATCAGTTCCTTCGTGTCCCCGCCGGTTCCAACGTCGAGGTGGATCTCGATTTGGAGGTTCTTGAGGGCACAGGAGGCCAGTTTCTCCGCCAACCGACTCGCCAAATTCAGGGAGAGGGCCGTCTCGTAAAAGATTTTCTGGCGCAATGATCTGATTCGCCTTTGGTTGGTCTTCTGGTAGAAGTAACGGGCACCCTTGCCGGTCCGATGAATGACGATGGCCGACACGAAACACTGCTCATCCTTGGTTTGGGAATCGGTGCCGACGATCAGTTTGTAGGGGGTCGCGGGTTCCTGGTCCACATAGGCCAAAATTTCGGCGAAAACCTGATCGAAATTCAAAGGTCCCCGGGTCGGGCTGATGAAGGCGGCCATTTACCTTTCCACCTCCGGCACTGAATCCGCGGAATCCGGCGCTTGTCTCACCGCCGCCACCGCGCGGCAGGCTGCGGCGAATTCCTGCACGGAGAGGGTTTCGCCCCGTCTTTCAGGATCCAAGCCGACCGCCCGGAGATGAACGGCCAACGCGTGAGCCGGAAGAGCAAAACCCTCGGCCAAGGCCCGGCGCAGGGTTTTCCGCCGGTAACGGAAGGCGATCCGGACCACCGCCTGCCAAAGGGCGTGGTCTGCCGTCACGAGTGGCGAGGAGTGGCGGGTGAAGCGCACTATGCAGGAGTGGACCGCCGGTTGTGGGAAAAAAGCGGTTGGGGGGACTTTGGCCACCACCTCCACCCGTCCGTGGTAGGCCAGGAAGAGGGTGAAGGCGCCGTATGCCGGCTCTGCCGGGTTGGCCACCGCCCTTTCGGCCACTTCTTTTTGGACCATGAGCACCTGCCGGGGGAAACCCGATTCCACCAAGCGCGTCCATAGAGGAGTGGTCAAGCAATAAGGAAGGTTGGCCACCACAATGGTCTTTTCGGGGCTGACGAGGTCGCTCCAAGGGAGGCGGAGGGCGTCGCCCACCACGATCTCAATGTTGTCCCGATCTCGGAACAGTTGCCGCAGGATGTCTCCCAAACGGCGGTCAATCTCGACGGCGACCACCCGCCGGGTCAGGTCCGCCAGCGCTTGAGTGAGGGCGCCGGCGCCGGCGCCGATTTCCAGGACGGTATCGTCCGGGGAAAGCAAAGCCGCGGCAACGATCTTTTCCAGGACGTTGCCGTCCACCAGGAAATTCTGGCCCCGTCGGTGCACCGGGGAATGTTCGTGCCGGCGCAGGACGGTGGTCAGATCCCCGAGGCGGACCAGTTTGGGCGGCATAGGTTCTCTTTTCCCCGGAGGTTTCATTACCATGCCTGATTATTTTAACACCAAAAACCAAAAAAGAAACACCCCAACCCAATTTGGAGAACCGTTGGAAACGACGGGAATTGATCCGCTCCGCTGTCTCGCCGGTCGCCGGGGCCGGGTTGGCCGGGAAAAGCCACAAAAAAAGGCCTCACGGCCTCAACAGATACACCGTCAACGGTCTGACGCCCCAGTCGATGGCCTGCCAACCCTGATTGAAACACAGATCGATCCGGTTACCGACAATGGCCGAACCGGTATCGGCCGCCAGGGCCGGTCCGTAACCCTCCACATAAAGGCGGCTACCCAGCGGAATCACCCTTGGATCAACCGCCGCAATGCCGAAACGAGCCGGCACCCCCGTGGCGGTGAGTCCGTTTGACCAGGAGGGATCGGGCCAGTAACCGGTGGAGACGAGATGGTAGGCCCGCTGGAAATGGAGAATGGTGCCGCCGCGGTTCACGGAGGTCAGATCCCCCATGGCCAAGGTTTCGGGGACCGGAACCTGCAGGGTGGCCTGGTGCACGACGGTTTGCTTGACGGGGACTCCGCCGACGTACTTGGTCCGCACCGTTTGTTTGGCCAAACCGGGGACGCCGGGTTGGACCACGTGGCTGAACCCGGCCAGCAGGTTCGGGTCCGGTTGGGTGAAGGTCGGATAGGGAATGGGAACCTCGCGAATCTTGGTCGTGACCTTCACGGTGGTCAACCGGATGGCCAGTTCCGGCGTGATCCTGGTTTTTCGCGCCGGCCAAACCTGGTCCAGTGGCGAACGGTCGAGACCCACCTGGCCCAAAGCCGTGCCCACGGTCGGCGCGGTGGTCAGCCTGTTTTCCCGTACGCCGTTCACCGTCAGGTTGATCGGCACCGAGTGCGGGATCGCGAGGGGATAACCGACGGCCAAACTCTCCCCCCCATAGGAGGCGGCGCTGCCCGGAACCAATGAACTGCCCAGGCCTGCCCCCAAAAGGAGCAACACCACGGCGGTAACCGAGGGATGGCGTAATAACATATTCGCTATTTTATGCAGCACTCTGAATTTATTCCCCCAACCGCCAACCTGTTAAAAACATCCAGCAGCTTGCCCCGCTCTATAATATTATATAAGCGTTCCCTCTGGCAACCCTAAAAATTTTTGGATGTTGGCGGTGGTGAGGCTGCCTACGGCAGTTGGGGACAGGTGGCGAACTCCGGCAAGAGCTTGCGCCGTTTCCCGCAGGAAAGCGGGCTCGTTGCGCTTTCCGCGCCAGGGTTCGGGGGCCAGATAGGGGCAATCGGTTTCCAGGAGGAGCCTGTCCGCGGGGACGACGGCAGCGGTTTCCCGCAGGGCCGTGGCCTTGCGGAAGGTGAGGGGGCCGGAAAAAGAAAGGTAAAAGCCCAAAGCCACGGCCTTTTGGACCGTGGCCGGATCGCCGGAGAAGGAATGGAGAATGCCCCCTCTCGGAGGCGCCTGGGCCGTCAATATGGCCAAGAGATCGTCGGTGGCCTCCCGGTTGTGGATGATCACCGGCAGATCCAGGCGGGTGGCCATTTCCAACTGGCGGCGAAAGACGTCGCGCTGAACGGTGCGGGGGGAAAGATCCCGGTGGTAGTCCAGGCCGATCTCGCCGATGGCCACCACACCGGGAGAGAGGGCCAGACGTTCGATTTCGGCCATGGACGAGGCGCCGGCGGCCAGAGCCTCGTGGGGATGGATGCCCACCGCGGCCCGAAAAAAGGTC
>JAJZBP010000015.1 GCA_021798855.1 Bacillota bacterium | reverse complement strand
CTTCCCCGACCCCGAAACCCCGGTCACCGCCGTGAAAAGCCCCAGCGGAATCCGCACGTCGATGCCCTGCAGGTTGTGCTCCGCCGCGCCCCGGATTTCCAGCCATTTTTCCGTTGGGGGCGCCTGGCGGCGCTGGGGAACCGGGATGACCAGTTCACCCCTAAGGTAGCGCCCGGTGAGGGAAAGAGGGTTTTGCATCACCTCGCCCACCGTCCCGGCGGCCACCACCCGTCCGCCCTCCGCTCCCGCCCCCGGCCCGATGTCCACCAGGTAGTCGGCCAGACGGATGGTCTCCTCGTCGTGCTCCACCACGATCACGGTGTTGCCCAGTTCCCGCAGGCGGGTCAGGGTGGCCAGGAGCCGGTCGTTGTCCCTGGGGTGGAGGCCGATGCTCGGCTCGTCCAGCACGTAGAGCACCCCCGTCAGGCCCGATCCGATCTGGGTGGCCAGGCGGATGCGCTGGGCCTCCCCTCCGGCCAGGGTCGCCGCCGCCCGGTCCAGGGTCAGGTACCCGAGGCCCACGTCGGCCAGGAAACCGAGCCGCTCGCCGATCTCCTTCAGGACGGCCTGGGCGATCAGCAGTTCCCTGGGGGACAGCGAATCCGGCAAGGCCCGGAAGAAGGCCAGGGCCTTTTCCACGGAGAGGCCGGCGACCTGGGCGATCGACCTGTCCCCCACCGTGACCGCCAGGCTCTCCGGTTTCAGCCGCGCCCCGCCGCAAACCGGACATTCCCTCAGTTCCGTGTATTCCTCCAACTCCGACCTTTCCGCGTCGGAGGCGCATTCCTTGTACCGCCGCTCCAGGTGGGCGATCACCCCGCCGAAGACCACCTGTTCTTCTTTTTTTCGGCCGTAGGGACTGCGGTAGCGGAAGAGAAAGGGCTCCCGGGAACCCCGCAGGAGCAGCTCCAGGTGCGCGGAATCCAGGTTCTTCAGGGGCACGTCCAGGG
The DNA here is from genome assembly GCA_021798855.1 of Bacillota bacterium. Classification (GTDB taxonomy): domain Bacteria; phylum Bacillota; class Sulfobacillia; order JAJZIM01; family JAJZBP01; genus JAJZBP01. The sequence goes on along the minus strand of JAJZBP010000015.1, from coordinate 17,278 downwards.
GCAGGCCGAAATGGGCCGCCACCGCCCGCAACAGTTGGGGGTAATAGTGCCCCCGGTCCCAAGGGCGCACCGCGCCGCCCCGCAGGGTGAGAGCCCCGTTCAGGAAGCGGTCCGGGTCGAACTCGCGGATGGTTCCGAGGCCCACGCAGGACGGGCAGGCTCCGTAGGGGCTGTTGAAGGAGAACATCCTGGGAGCCAGTTCTTCCAGGGACGTGCCGCAGTCGGGGCAGCCCAGGTGGCGGGAGAAGACGGTTTCCGCCGGCTCGCTCCCCTCGGCCCGGACCGTCACCAGCCCGCCGGCGAGGTTGGCCGCCGCCTCCAGGGACTCGGCCAGGCGGGAAGCCGCGTCGGGCCGGACGGCCAGGCGGTCCACCACGGCCTCGACGGTGTGAGCCCTCGTCTTGGCCAAGCGCGGCGGCGCCTCGTCCAGTTCCCGAAACTCCCCGTCCACCCGCGCCCGCACGTAGCCGGCCTTGCGCAGGTCGGCCAGGACCTTCTCGTGCTCCCCCTTGCGCCCCCGCACCAGGGGGGCCAAGACGAAAAGCCTGGTCCCCTCGGGATGGGCGAGGCACGCGTCCACCATCTGGGAGATCTCCATGGCGGTGACGGGAGAACCGCAACGCGGGCAGTGGGGCCGTCCGGCCCGCGCGTAGAGCAGGCGCAGGTAGTCGTAAACCTCGGTCACCGTCCCCACCGTCGAGCGCGGGTTGCGGGACGTCGCCTTCTGGTCGATGGAAATGGCCGGGGAGAGGCCGTCGATGTAGTCCACGTCGGGCTTGTCCATCTGTCCGAGAAACTGCCGGGCGTAGGCGGAGAGGGACTCCACGTAGCGGCGCTGTCCCTCGGCGTAGATGGTGTCGAAGGCCAGGGAGGACTTACCGCTCCCCGAAATCCCGGTGAAAACCACCAGTTTGTTCCGGGGCAGGTCCAGGTCGATGTTTTTTAAATTGTGTTGCCGCGCCCCGCGGATAATGAGCTTGTCCGAAGCCAGGCCGTTCAGCTCCTCTAAAGGTTAGCGTCGGGTGTCCTTGCATTATAGCACGGGAGCCGCCCCCGGCGGCGAACTGGGCGTCAAAGGGTTTAGTACGACCGCGAAGGCGGTCGGTGGAGAGTGAAGCGGAGTGGTCCTCTTCTTTCCTTCGCGAAGCGAATAGAATCCCGGAGCTTCACTCCACGTTTGCTGAAGGTCTGTTCCTTGCCCTCGCCGACGGTCCTCGGCGGCAAAGCCGCCTGCGCCACGCTCCAGGCGACGGGCGTATGCACGAAGGCAAACCCTTCCTTTTAGACCAAGGGACTCTACCCGGACAAGTCACCTGCGCCGGATAAAAAAAAGAGGCCGCCTTACCTGAGGAAGGTGGCCTCGCTGCAGGGAAGGCGGCCTCGGCGGCGGCGAGGAACGGTGGCCGGTCGGCGCTTCTAACCGCGGAACTCCGGCGGGGACATGTATTCCCAAGGTTCTCCCTTGGTGTACTTGCTCGCCACCTCCAGCACTTTGGCCGCGTACTCGAAGGCGTAGGGAATGCCCGGGCCGCCGGGGACGAACCCGGCGGCCCGGGCATTCCCACGGCCACGGCTTCGAAGATCTCCCCCGTGGTCGCTCCGGCCTTGAGGGCCGGCACCACGTGCACCAGGCAACGCGGCGACCTCCAGGAGACGGAGATGACGGTGAACATCAATTCCTTCGTTTTTTTGGACAGGGCGCCGTCGGCAAAGATCGAGGCGTAAAAAATCGGCAAAGGTCTTGCCGGGCTGGTCGGAAACCTGGTTGATGACGTTGAACATCCGGGGAACGAAGCCCATCTTTTCTTCCATATACTTGCTGGTTTCTTCCGGAGTCACTGGTCGATCATGCTCCTTTGCGTTGGCGTTACGGCTGGTTTACCCAAGTGTGGCCTTTTCACCTGTTCGGATCGCGGTCGAGCCGCCGCAGGATGCCCATGGCCAGCCGGCGGGCGTCTTCCAAATTCCGGTCGTCCACCCGCTCCGGCACGTCGGTCTCCCAGTGCCAGTCGGGGGGGATGCCCCGCGGATCCAGGGCGATCAGGCTCATCGCTTCCTCGCTCCCGGCGGCCAGGGGCACCTGGGCGTCGGTGGACATGGTCAGGTAGGGCCTTCCCCGCGCCGCGATGCCCAACTCGCCGGCGGCGGCCGCCGCCGCCCGGCGCAACCGTTCGCCGGTCGGGCGGGGAAAGAGCATCCCCTCGGCCGTGGTCCAGCACAGTTCCCCCCGACCCAGGTTGTCCAGGTTGATGAAACAAGCGCCGTCGAGTTCACGGGCGTGGTCGCGCCTAAAGTGGAGCATCCCCACCAGTCCGGCTTCCTCGCTCCCGGTGGCCAGGAGCCACACCTCCAGTTTTTCCAGGGGATTTCGGGCCAGTTCCTCGCCCACGCCCAGCAGGACGGCCACCCCCGAGGCGTTGTCGTTGGCCCCCGGCACCACCCGGTAGGCCAGTTCCCGCTGCAGGAGCAAAAAGATCGCCACCAGCAAATAAAGGGCGAAGGGCAGGCCCAAAAGCCGCGCCGCCGGCACGATGAGGGCGGCGCCGGCGACCACCGGCAGAAACAGCAGGGAGAAAGCCGCCCCCAGGAAGGTGGCCCGGAAAAGACCCACCCGGGCGGGAGCAAAGGCGGCGGCGGAACGGGCGGAGTCCAGGTGGGCCGAGACGACGACCAAACCGGCCCGCTCCCTCCGGGGCGCCACGCAGCCAAGGACGTTGCGGCTCTCGCCTTTGGCCAACAGATCTGAAACCACCGGGCGGGTGGTGTCGATTTCCCCGACGAACATCAAGAAGATCACCGATCCCAGGACCGGTCCGCTCCAGGGGACCACCCAACTCAAGGTGAAAGCCAGCACCGCCCCGGCGTAAATCGCCACCTGGGACCAGGAAAAAGTGGCCACCGAGCGGAATCGCTCCTCTCGGGCAGCCAGGCCGCTTTCCGCCAACCGCCGGACCACGTAGGCGGCGGCCGCCGCTTCCGCGGCGGAGGCCGCCGGCCGCGGGCCGATTTCCGCGGCCAGGGCCACGATGTGGCGGCGCAAGTTCACCGGCGTCTCCACCCCCTCCTGTTGATCAAACAAGTGAGTTGAAAAATTGTAGAAATACCCTCCAGTCCGAAGGAATTTGGCGGTAATTGGCGAATCAGCAAGACTAGCGGTTGGAAAACACCGGCGCGACAACGTTGGGGGGGGAAGGTTTTGGCCTGTTCTGCCTTGGGAAACCCGTTCCTAAAAGCCTGCGAAGTCTGGCACGACCTGCTTGGTTCCCCGGCCACGGCCGATTTTATGCGCCGCTCCTTGGACGCGGGCGTGGTCATGGACACCTGGCTTTCCAGCCATTGCCAGGGAAGCCTGACCCCGGAAGCCCGGCGTTTCCTGCTGGACACGGTCGAGGGATTGGTTCTCCATGAACCGACGCCTTTCCCTTTTTTGTTCACTTCCGGATTCCAAAAAGTCGCCCTCCACCGAATTCTTCTCTCCACCGTCCTGCGTAACTCCGAAAACAAGGGTGAAATATCCTTGGCGGAGGCCCAAACAACCGCCTCCGAAGTTCGAGCTTTCGCCGCCGCCAACGGCGGCCCTCTGCAACTCGTCCTCCTCTACGCCATTCTGGTCAGCCAAGAAAATTACCAAGCCCTCGCCCAGCATCGCCACCTAACCCGCCGGGACTTCATCCTGGGAACCCGGCACCGACCCTGGAGCGATTCCTTCGGCGGCGAGGAATTGGAGTTTGGCCTGAAGGTCGGTGAACTCGAGATCTTCGCGGCCGTGAACGATCAACACATTTACCTCAACCGGCGCGGGTTGGACTCCCTCCAGCGGATGGAGGCTCTTTTGGCCGCCTCCGGCTGGAAAAACTGGCAGGTGGAACAGCAAAACATCTCCTACATCGAACACGTTGACGCCCAGTTGACTGACACCCAGGCTCCGGTCGATTACGACGTTTCCTACCACCGGATCGCCACCGCGGTGGCCGCCGAGACGACCCGCTTTTTGGACTTCAGCGGTGTCGGCCCCGGGATGCAGGTCCTGGAGGTCGGCTGCGGCACCGGGCGCATGACCTTGGACTTGGGCCTGGCCGACCGGGTGCTGCCGGAAGGACGGGTGGTGGCCTCCGACCCGTCCCTGTGGATGCTGCGCAAGTTCCACGATAAGCTGCGCAAATGGGGAGGCCGGCTGCCCCAACTGACCCTCTCCCTGGCGCGGGCGGAGAACCTGCCCTTCGGCGACGCCGCCTTCGACACCGCCGTCGGCTTCACCTTCCTCCCCTACGCCGCCGATCCGGCACGGGCGGTGCGGGAGATGACCCGGGTCACCCGCCCCGGCGGCGCGGTGGCCACCGCCGTCTTCCTGAAATGGGACGCGCGGGCACTCGCCGCCTTCCACCCCTGGTTGCAGCCCCTGTTGGAGATCATCCGCACCCACCATCCCTCCTTTGAATTCGCCGGTCTGGATGCCGGAGAGACCGCCGATCTTTTCCGCGCCGCCGGTTTGGTGGACGTGGTGACGGCGCCCTTCTCCATCCCCTGGGTGGTCGACGCCTCCAGGCTGACCCGCTTCACCATGGAAATGACCGCCTTTTCCAAAGTGCACGACCTGCTGCCCAGCGTCGAATGGCGTTTCCTGCTCAAGAAGCTGGAGGAAGACGCCAAGACGTTCTTCTCCACCACCAGCAGGGAGGAGCGGACCTTCACGGTGGACTACGAAAGAGTGCGGGGAATGGTTCCCTGACCTGTTCTGACGCGCTCCCACGCCTAAAGGCTTGGGGTTCTACCGGAGGAACCCATTGCTACCTCTCCCAGGCTCTCCTAGCCCACGCCGCTTCGCTTCCCCACCGCTCTACACGCAATTGATCTACGCGGTGGGGACCCCTGGGCTCACGGCCCCCGTACAACATCCTGGGCCTCAGTGCAATGGCTACCACGATTTCCAACCGTGGCTTGCGGTTTTTGCCGCAACGGACTCCGACCCCTTGCGAGGTGTCCCGGTTTTAACCGGGATCTCGTCCGTTATTGCTGCCCACGCGCCGCGTGCGGGAGGGCGTCCTCGCACCAATCATTTCTTCGCGCATGGGCCGCTTATCCACCTCGCTTTCGGCTTTCTCCGTGTTCCAATTATACCTCTTAATACCAAAAAATACAAGTGGCAGGCGCTTCATCCCACCCCTGAAGGAGTGGGCGCATCAAGCCGAAATTCTGTAAGGCGTCAAGGGAATTTTTTTTTGCCCATACGCTGTCAAATTTCGCCTCAGGAGGCGAATAACTCTAATTCCAACAGGAGGGATTCGGATGAAAACGCACCGAGTCGTGGTTACCGGAATGGGCACCGTCTCGCCCGCGGGCCTGGGTGTGCCCAAGCTTTGGGAGGCGGTCCGCGCGGGACGTTCCCGAGGCTCCGCCATCACCCGTTTCGACCCTTCCCGCAACGCCTGCCGCATCGCCGCCGAAACGCCTCCCCTCCCGGTCCCGGTGAAGCCGGACACCGAGGACGTCCATTTCAGTCGCACGCACCGCTACGCCCTCGTGGCGGCGACGGAAGCGATGGGGCAGGCCGGAACCACCGGTTTTTCGCCCGAGAGGGCGGGTGTCTGCATCGGCAGCACCACCATCGGCATCGAGGCCCTGGAGGCGGCCTTCAACGCGACCCTGATTCCGAGCGACGGCCCGGAGATCCCTCACGAAGAGGGACCGGCTCCAGACCTTTTCTCGGCCTACAGCGGCGCCGGCATCAGCGCCGCGCTCGCCGGCCGCTTCGGCTTCCGCGGGCCGGTGAGCACCCTTTCCACCGGTTGCGCCTCGGGGTTGGACGCCATCGGCTGCGCCCTGGACACCATTCGCCGCGGCGAGGCCGACCTGATGGTGGCCGGCGGAGCCGACGCCGCCGTCGATCCGATCATTTTGACCGCCTTCGACGTGGTCAGGGCGCTGACCCGGCGCAACGACGCGGCGGAACAAGCCTCCCGCCCCTTCGATCAGGGGAGGGACGGCTTCCTATTGGCGGAGGGCGCCGGCATCCTGGTCCTGGAGGAAGCGGAGCACGCCCGCCGGCGTGGCGCGGTTCCCCTAGCCGAGATCCTCGGTTTCGCCAGCAACTGCCATGCTTTCCACATGACCAGTATGCCCGAGGATGGAAAAATCCTGGCGGATTGCCTTGACCTGGCCATCGCCGACGCCGGTCTCTCCCCGGACGGCATTGACTACATCAACGCCCACGGCAGTTCCACCCCCCTGAACGACCGGGTCGAAACTCTGGCCTACAAGGAGGTCTTCGGCGACCGCGTCCGCCGCATCCCCATCAGTTCAACCAAGTCGGTGATCGGCCACCCCCTGGGCGCAGCCGGAGCGATCCAGGCCGTCGTCTGCGTCATGGCCATCGGCGATTCCTGGCTCCCGCCCACCGCCAATCTGGACGAGCCGGATCCGGAGTGCGACTTGGACTACGTCCCCAGGACGGGACGCTCCCACCCGTTCCGGCACGCCCTGGCCAACGCCAACAGTTTCGCCGGCATCCATTCGGGGCTGGTCATCGGAGCAATTTGATTTGGAAAGGAAGAATGGACCGATGAAAAAACAGGTGGTTGTCACCGGATTGGGCACGGTTACGGCGGCCGGCCAGGACCAGGAAACCCTTTGGCAGTCCCTCACCGCGGGAAAACCGCTTTTTTCGCCCATCACCCGCTTCGACCCGGCTCCCCACCGTTCCCGCCTGGCCGCGGAGGCCTCCTCGTTCAACGCCGAAGACTGGATGCCCAAACCTCAGACCCGTCGAATGGACCGTTCCACCCAGTTCGCCCTGGCCGCCGCGCGTCTGGCCCTGGACGACAGCGGCGTGGATCCGTCCGAAAACGACGGGCGGCGGACCGGGATCATGGCGGGCAACGCCCTGGGAGGGATGGAGTTCGCCGAGACCCAGTTTTACAATCAGGCCGTCCACGGCCCCGGCAGGGTCAACCCGCACCTGGTGGTGGCCTGGTTCCCCGTGGCCTCCCAGGGCCGCATCTCCATCGCCCTCGGCCTCAAAGGTCACAGCAAGACCTTCGTGGCCGACCGGGCCGGCTCGCTCCACGCCATCGGCGGCGCCTTCCGGTCCATCCAGGAAGGCCGGCTCGATCTGTGCCTGGCCGGGGGAACGGAGGCGCCCCTGTCTCCCTTCATCTATGCGGCCCTGGAACGGACCGGTCAGTTGGCGCAGGAGCGGTGTACACCATTTGAACCGGACCCGACCGGTTTCCTGCTGGGCGAGCGAAGCGCCTTCCTGGTCATGGAGGAACGCGAACACGCCGTCGCGCGGGGCGCCACCATCCTGGCGGAGGTGAAGGGTTACGCCATGACCACCGACCCGGAGGCCGGAGTGACCGGCCTCTCCGGTCCCGAATGCCTGGAGCGTTCCGTTTCCCTGTGCCTGTCCGATGCCGGCCTCCGCAGCAAGGAGATCGGCCATGTGCTGGCCGACGGAGCGGCGACCAGGGCCGGCGACGCCGCCGAGAAGGCGGCCTTGGTCAAAGCCCTGGGTCCGGACGGCCACTGGACGGCCAGCGTCCCCAAGACGGTGGTGGGGGAAATGTACGGAGCCGGCGGCGCCCTCCAAACCGTGGCGGGGATCCTGTCCTTGCGCCGCCGGACCATCCTCCCCCTCGCCGCGGGGAGCGGCGCCGGCATCCCCCACTCCACCGTCCCCCGGGAAGCGCCTCTGTCCCACGTCCTGGTCGTCGGCCGTGGTCTGGGCGGCCTCAATGCCTGTCTGGTTTTGGGAACTCATCCCGCCTGACCCTGGAAGGAGGAATTTTCGCGATCAATCCGAATATAGGCATTGTTAAAGTATCCAAAGGAAACGGGGATGGAAAATGAACAGGTTGTTGCTCATCGCCGCGGCCTCCCGAGAGGGCTCCCTCAACGCCGCTCGCCAGGGAATCGCCTTCGCCGCCAAACTGGGCGTGCCCGTCTGCCTCGCCCACGTCTTTCATCCCGAAGCGGACGCGTGGCCGGACGCGGAAGAGAATCTGGACCGGCTCGTGGGCGAGGCCCGGGCCTCCGGCGTCGCGGCCACGGCGCGACTCCTGGAAGTGCCGGAGGACCTGCCCAACCGCGAAGACGAAACCAGGGACGCCCTGGTCAAATTGGTCGGAGAACTGGACGCCGGTTGCCTCGTGCTCGCCACCCACTCCCGCCCGGAGGCCGACCGGGTTCTCCTCGGCGGCACCGCCGTCCGCCTTCTCCACGCCGCCCCCTGCCCCTGCCTCTTCGTCCCACCTTCGTCCGCCGTCGGGACGAAGGTTCTGGCCCCCGTGGACTCAAGCCCCACCTCCCACCGGGCCGCCCAGGTGGCTTTGGATTGTGTCGGCCACCTGGCCTCCCACGTTGATTGGGTCAGCGTGGCCGGTAGCCGGGAACGGGCCGCCGCCCACCTGGAGGAGGACGAAGCCGGCCGGATCCTCCAGACCTTCGCGGCCCTGGCCGCCGAGCGGCAGCTCCCGTCGGCCACCCACCTGCGCCATGGTCCCGCGGCCAAAGAAATCGTCGCCGCGGCGGCGGAATTGGGAAGCGGTCTGGTGATCATCGGCACCCACGGCCGCAGCGGCTTGGGCGGGTGGCTCATCGGCAGCGTGGCCGAAGCGGTGGTGCGCACCTCCCCCTGCCCGGTGCTCCTGGTGCCGCCGGAAAAGCATTAAACACGTCGGGCATGCCAAGCCACCATCCGGAGCGGCAACCTTCTCTTCGCCACGGTGTCCTTTTGAGGATTCGTTACCCGTGGGCAGCGTCAGTCTGACGAAATCCGACCCGCCTGCTTTGCATCCGCAGTTGACTCCCTGGGTGGCTTCCTTGTTCGTCGCCGCCTCCTACCAGGGCCGGGGCATCGGCCCCCGGCTGATGGAATCGCCCGAAGCCCCGGCGGAAAGCCTGGGCTTCGGGCAACTGTTCTTCTTCACCTGGTCGGCGGTGATGCGCAAGAGTCTTTCTTATGTCCGCCATCCCCCTTTTTGGACCATGCCCCTTGCCTTATACACAATGACAAATTAAAATGGTGTATAATCTTTCCACAAGGGAGGATCCTGCCATGGGCCGCACCAACATCGTCATCGACGACGATCTCATTTCCAAAGCGATGACCGTCACCGGAGCCAAAACCAAAAAGGAGGCGGTCGAAATCGCCCTGCGGCATTTGGTGCAGCAAGAGGACGTTTTCAAGGCTCTCCTCCAGATGCGCGGTCGGTTCCCTTGGAGTGGCGATATCGATGAGTGGAGGCATGACCGGACGTGATCATGGTGGACACTTCGGTCTGGGCGGCCTTTTTCAATGGCGAAGACGGCCCTCGGACCGATGAGTTGGCCCGCCTTTTGACAAATTCCGGTTCGGTTTGCCTGATCCCGCTGATCCTGACCGAAGTCCTGCAGGGCTTTCGAACGGACGCCGGATTTGAACAAGCTCGGAAATTGCTGACCAAACTGCCGCTTATTCACCATTTCATCTCCACCCACATCGCGTCCGCCCGGCTTTACCGTTCGTTGCGCCGTCAGGGTGTAACCGTCAGAGGAACGATAGATTGCCTGTTGGCCCAATGTTGCATTGAAACCGGCACTTGGCTCTTCAGCGCCGACCGGGATTTCCGGTTCATTGCCGAGCATAGCAATTTGCAATTGTATGAGGTGCCACCATCCGTTCAGTGATTCTTTGGCCTTTTCCACCACCGCCTTGGCCAAAGGCGCCTGCTCAAAGGCACAACCGTCGTCCGCACACCCAGTCCAAATCTTCCATGATCCCACGGCGAACCCCCCGGCCGAGGCCGTCCTGTAAGGACCGGATCTTTCCATCATTATACGCAGAAACCAGCGGCGCCTCGACCGGCGGTCCAAGACACAGCCAGTCTTCATCAGGCGACGGGTGATTCAACCCCCGGGCAATAAGCCGCACGGCAACCTCGCTTACCGACCTGCCTTCCCGGCGGCCAACTTCCCGCAGTTTCAGCATCAGAGATTCGGGTAGTCGCAAAGTGGTTTTGCCATTCACAGTGCCACTATAGTGACACTGTGAATGGCCGGTCAATCTTTTTTCCCGCGTTTTACGCCCTTTTCCGCTTCTCCAGTTCCACGATCATGTCCCTGAGCACCGCCGCCCGCTCGAACTCCAGCAACTTGGAGGCTTCCTTCATTTCCTTGCGCAGCTTGGTCAGGAGTTTGGGGACGTCCCTTGGGGCCACCTTTTCCGGGCTGAAGGCGTCGCCCACCTCCGGAACCACGGCGCGGGTGGCTTCGATCAGATCGCGGACCGCCTTCTTGATCGTCACCGGCGTGATCCCGTGGAGGCGGTTATGCTCGTCCTGAATCCCGCGGCGGCGCTCGGTCTCTTCCATGGCCCGGCGCATGGAGTCGGTCACCGCGTCGGCGTATAAAATGACCATACCCTCCACGTTGCGGGCGGCCCGACCCATGGTCTGGACCAGGGCCGTCTCCGAACGCAGGAAACCCTCCTTGTCGGCGTCCAGGATGGCCACCAGGGAGACCTCCGGCAGGTCCAGGCCCTCCCTCAGCAGGTTGATCCCCACCAGGACGTCGAAAGCCCCCAGGCGCAGGTCCCTTAGAATGGCCGTCCGCTCCAAGGTCTCCACCTCCGAGTGGAGGTAGCGCACCCGCACCCCCATCTCCCGGAAGTACTCGGTCAGATCCTCGGCCATCCGCTTGGTCAGGGTGGTGACCAGGACCCGCTCCCCCCGCCCGGTCCGGATTCGGATCTCTCCCAGCAGGTCGTCCATCTGCCCCTTGACCGGGCGCACCTCCACCCGCGGGTCCAAAAGGCCGGTGGGCCGGACGATCTGCCGCGCCACCCGCTCGGCCCGCTGCGTTTCGTAGGGACCCGGCGTGGCCGAAATGTAGACCACCTGGTTGACCCGCTCCTCGAACTCGGGGAAACGCAAAGGCCGGTTGTCGAAGGCCGAGGGCAGGCGGAAACCGTACTCCACCAATGGTTCCTTGCGCGCGCGGTCCCCGTTGTACATCCCCCGGATCTGGGGGACGGTCTGGTGGGACTCGTCGATGAAGACCAGGAAGTCCTGGGGAAAAAAGTCCAGGAGGGTGTAGGGGGCCTGTCCCGGCTCGCGCCCGGTCAGGTGGCGGGAGTAGTTCTCGATGCCGTTGCAGTAGCCGGCCTCTCGGAGCATGTCCAGGTCGTTGAGCGTTCTTTGTTCCAGCCTTTGGGCCTCCAGGAGCCTATCCGCGTCCCGCAGTGCGCGCAGGCGCACCCCCAACTCCGCCTCAATGGATTTCATCGCCCGGTCCAGTTTCTCCGGCGCGGTGACGTAGTGGGAGGCGGGGTAAACGGCGACGTGCTGGCGTTCTCCGAGGATTTCGCCGGTCAGGAGGTCCACTTCGCGGATGCGCTCCACGCAGTCGTCGAAGAACTCGACGCGGACGACGCGCTCGGTGAAGGAGGCCGGGTGGATCTCCAGGGTGTCGCCGCGGGCGCGGAAGGTGCCGCGTTCGAGGTTCTGGTCGTTGCGGGTGTACTGGATGTCCACCAGCTTGTGCAGGATTTCGCGGCGGTTGCGCCGGGCGCCGACGCGCAGGGACAGGCACAGGTCGCGGTAGTCCTCGGGCGAGCCCAGGCCGTAGATGCAGGACACCGAGGCGACGATGATGCAGTCGCGCCGCTCGAAGAGGGCGGTGGTGGCCGAGTGCCGGAGCTTGTCGATCTCGTCGTTGATGCTTGAGTCTTTCTCGATGTAGGTGTCGCTGGTGGGCAGGTAGGCTTCCGGCTGGTAGTAGTCGTAGTAGGAGACGAAGTACTCCACGGCGTTGTCCGGGAAGAAGTCCTTGAACTCGCTGCAAAGCTGCGCGGCGAGGGTCTTGTTGTGGGCGATCACCAGGGCCGGGCGCTGCAGGTTCTGGATGACCCCGGCCACGGTGAAGGTCTTGCCGCTGCCGGTGACGCCGAGCAGCACCTGGTCGCGCAGACCCTTTTGGAGCCCGTCGCTGAGGGCGGCTATCGCCGCCGTTTGGTCCCCTTTGGGCTCCCAGCCGGCACGCAGGCGGAATTCGGGCAAGGGGGCCACCTCCTTTATAGCACGGGAACCACCAAGGGCGGCGAACTGGGCGTCAAAGGTTTCTTCCTTGCCCTCGCCGCAGGCGACGGGCGAATGTACGGAGGCGAAACCTTCCTTTAAACGGAGCTTGCTGGCTGGCTTCTAATTATAACACTGCTGGCCGGCGCCCTGGGTGTTGGGCGGCCCCCATCCAAAGGAGGCCGCCCCCTCTCGCTTCACCCCAATCGCCTGGAGATTTCCTGCACGATGCTGTCTGCCGATCGTCCCCGCGCGTCGATCACCGGAGCTTTGGTTCGCGTCCGCTCATTTCCAAGGAAGTCGTCGTCTCCTCCGGTTAAGACCACGGCGTCCACGTCCCCCAGGTTGGTTTTCGGATCAACCACCCGGTGTCCCTGGGACGCCAAGAGTTCCCTCACCGGCGAAAGCCCTTCTTCAACCGCCACCGTCCACATCCTTACCGTCACCTCCGTTCCTTATGATTTACCGGAATCGTGTGTCTCAAACCGAACGGCGGGCCGCTGGACGGATGGGGAACCCTCGGAGGCGGAGGAATTCGGAGGGAGGGAGAAGAAGATAAACAAGGAAGGAAAAAGGGAGTGGTTGCCCCCGAAGGAGCCCGCCCCCAAATAATGGAGGGTCTGAATGAGCGAACTGACCACGCTGCGCCATCTCTTGCAAGAAATGCGCCGCAGCATCCTGGAGGCCGTGGAGGGCTTCCCCGCCGGAGATTCCTTCCGCCCGGGGCCGGCCATTCATCCTGGCGACGGCGGCTCCTACCGCGCTCGGCTATCGGACGAGGAGGCCAACCGGTCGCCCGAACCGGGCATCAACTCGGTCTCCACCCTGCTCTTCCACCTGGCGGAATCGGAACGCTATTGGATCTGCGCCAACGTGGGCGGGGAGCCATCCGCCAGAAAACGAGAGAACGAGTTCGGCACCGAACCGCGTAGCCTGGCGGAGGCGACGGCCGGCTACCGGGCGGCGGGGGCAGCCGCGGACCGGGTGTTGGCCGGACTGGGCGACCGGGATCTGGATCGGCCGGCCGCCGCCGGAGAACCCGTCCGCGATTCTCTCTTGCGGATCCTCGTCCATCACGCCCATCACCGTGGGCAAATCCTCCTGCTCAAACGATTGGCAAAGCGGGCATGAGGGCGGCAGCCATTGCGCAAGACACTATTTTTTTCTGGACAAAAGGACATTTCTGCCCGATATTATAAGAAAAAGGCAAGGGGGTGGGAGGATGCCGGAAGGGGAACCGAGGGACGAAAGCGAAGAAAACATCGTCGTCTTCAATTTGGGTAAGGAGACCTACGGGCTGCCCATCGCCAGCATCCGCGAGATCATTTCCTACCAGGAACCGACGAGACTGCCGGGGGCTCCTCCCGAAGTTGAAGGAATCATCAACCTGCGGGGCAAGGTCATCCCGGTGGTCGATTTGCGTTCCCGCTTGGGGCTTGCGGTCCAACCACCAACCCGCACCACCCGGATCATCATCGCCGCCGGCGCGGGGGAAATCACCGGCCTCGTCGTCGACCAGGTGACCGAGGTGTCCAAGATCATCTCCAGCACCATCGAACCGCCTCCACCCATGGCCAAACGCGGAGCCGGCGAATCCCTCTCCCAGGGGGTGGCCAAGGTCGGCGAACGGCTCATCGTTCTGTTGGATCTTTCCCCTTTGTTGGTGCCGGAAGGATTCTCCTCCGTTTAAATCTACCTAAAATCTACCCCAGAGGTGGTGATTCCCTTGGACTATGGCCTTTCCCCCGAGGAAATGCGCGTCTTTTTGGAGGAAGCCGAAGAGCAGTTGAGTCTCCTGGAAGAAGATCTGTTGACCTTGGAGAAGATCGACAACGATGCCGAATACCAACGACTGCTGCAGGAAATCTTCCGGGCAGCCCACACCCTCAAGGGGGCCGCAGCGGCCATCGGCCACCAGAGGATGGCTTCCCTGACCCATGCCATGGAAACCCTCCTGGATAAGGTCCGCCACCGGGAACTGGAAGTCTCCTCCTCTCTGGTGAACGCCTTCCTGGAGGGTCTGGATTACCTGGCCCGTTGGAAAGACGAGATCGCCACCAGCGAAGACAGCAGCCTGGACGCATCCGCCCTGGTCGAAAAACTGAAATCCTTTCAACCCGGAAGTCCGGCGGAACCGTCCGACGCGTCCCCACCGCCCAATCCGGCCCTCTCGGCCGCCGTGCAAAACAGCCTCCTGGCCCGTGAAGAAGGGTTCACCGCTTATTCCATCAGCGTCCGCATCGATCCATCCTGCCCCATGCTTTCGGTCAGAGCTTTTCAAGCCCTCTTGGCCCTGGAACAACTTGGAGAAGTGTTGGAATCGGTCCCCTCCCGGGAGGTCATTGAAGGCGATCAGGAAATCGGCGGAGATCTCTCGGTCGTCCTGCTTTCGCCGCACAATGCCGAAACCATCCGAGCGACCCTGCTGGCCATTTCCGACCTGCGGGACGTGCACGTTGTGCCCGTGGAAGACGAAGCGTACGCACCGGCCCCCCCCGCCACGGCCACACCCATGGGCTCCGCAGAAACCCCCGCGGCCACGCCGAACGCGGTGGATAAGCAAGCCGTCACTTCGCCTCCAGCCACCCCCTTCCCCGCCTCATCGACCCCCGAAGCGGCAGCCCCGCCGGCCCTCGCTTCACCGGCCCAATCGACTGCGTCCGGTGGCGCGGCCACCCCCGAGGTCAGGCGCAGCCACACCATCCGGGTGGACACCGAACTTTTGGACAACCTGATGAATCTGGTCGGCGAATTGGTCATCGACCGGACGCGTTTGACCCAGTTGGTTGGAGGGCTGTCCGCCGCCTCCCTTGAGGAGAGCAGCAAGGAACTCAGCAACACCGCCGGTCACATCGCCCGCATCTCCAACCTCCTCCAAGAGGAGGTCATGAAGGTCAGAATGGTGCCCATCGAAACCCTCTTCAAAAAATTTCCCCGCATGGTGCGGGATCTGAGCCAGCGTTTTCAAAAGGAAATCGATTTCGTCATCGAAGGGCAGGACACGGAACTCGACCGCCAGGTTTCGGAGGAAATGAGCGACCCCCTGATCCACCTCTTGCGCAACTCCGTGGACCACGGGGTTGAGGCTCCCGACGTCAGGGAGCGGGCGGGCAAACCGCGGTTGGGCACCATCCGCCTCGCCGCCAGACAGGAGGAGAACCAGATCATCATCTCCGTCCAGGACGACGGCGCGGGCATCAACCCCGAAAAGGTCGTCAGGTCCGCGTTGGAAAACGGTGTCCTCACCCAGGAGGCGGCAACCCGCCTTCAGCCGAAAGAGGCCATCAATCTGATCTTCGCCGCCGGCGTTTCCACCGCCGGCAGGGTCAGTGAAGTCTCCGGCCGCGGCGTGGGCATGGACGTGGTCAAGAACAACATCCAGCGTTTGAACGGGACCATTGAGGTATTCACCCACGAGGGTGCCGGCTCCGAGTTCCGCATCCGTCTACCCCTCACCTTGGCCATTCTGCGGGCCCTGCTGGTCCGGTTCGGGGAGGCCACCTACGCCGTTCCCCTTTCGGCGGTCACCGAAGCCATCCGCCTCGACCCCAAGACGGTTTATACCGTCAACCGCCAACCCGTGGTCAAGGTGCGCAACCGGATTCTGCCCCTGGTGAACCTGGGAGCAAGCTTCGGCTCCCAAACCGAATCTCATCCCTTCGCCGTCCTGGTTCAGACCGGAGGCGAACGCTTCGGCTTGGCCGTCGACGCCTTGGTGGGTGAGCAGGAAATCGTGATCAAGGGACTCGGCAAGTTCCTGGGCGACATCCTCACCCGCCACGGCAATCCCGGCCTGTCCGGCGCCACCATCCTGGGCAACGGCAGGGTGGCCCTCATTCTGGACCTGGCTGGCATCCTGCGCCAGAGCGCCGGGCAGAGCGAAAGCCGGGAGCACGGCGACTCCGCCCGCATGCCCATCCCGGGGACACCCCCTCCCGTCACTGGGGACACCGGGAGCCGCAGGCAGGCTTCCTGATGTTACGCCGCGGCGAAAGACCCGATCCCATCTCGCCCGTCACCCGGGGAAGAGCCCTCCCACTGTTGGAATTCGCCATCGGGAACGGCCTCCAGGACGCCGCGCAAACCCTTTCCAGGGTCACCGGTCGGGACGTGCTGTACACACCGCCTTTCGTCGACCTGGTCCCCCTAAAAAACGTGCCCCAGATGGTCGGGGGGGCGGACACGCCCGCCGTGGCCATCTACCTCGGGGTTTCCGGCTCGCTGAACGGCCATTTCTTCTTCCTGTTCTCTCCCCTCAGTTCCCGCCAATTCGTCTCCCTTCTCCTCGAAGAAAGCTTCCCGTCCGACGCCCCCCTGGACAACATGGCTTACTCCGCTTTGGGCGAGATGGGGAACATCGTCGGTTGTTCCTTCTTGGGCAGTCTTGCCGAAGCCACCGGGTTTCAGTTGTTGCCGACTTCCCCCCAGGTGGTGGAAGACTTCGCCGGCAGCATCCTGGAAGAAACCCTGGCCGCCCTGAGCGGCTTCACCGACGAAGCGGTCATCATTCAGGCCGGTTTCTCCGAGGCCGGAACCGCCATCAGCGGCTACATCCTGTTCCTGCCGGACACCGAATCAATGAGTTTGCTGCTGGCAGCCCTGGAGAAACCACTTGGTTGAAGAAGCCAAAGTCGTCATCCTGAACTTGGGGGAATGGTGGGTCGGTAACAGCCGGGAAACCGTGGTGGCGATGCACGGACTGGGTTCATGTCTGGGAGTGACCCTTTACGACCCTCTCACCAAGTTGGGCGCCGCCGCCCACGTTGTTCTGCCCAACGCCCGGAGTGGTCAGGAGGAAGAGGCCCCCGCCAAGTTCGCCGACACCGTCCTGCCCTTTCTCCTTTCCCAACTGGAAGAATACCATTGCCAAAAACACCGTTTGGTGCTGAAGGCGGTCGGTGGCGCCAACGTCCTGCGTTTCCCGCGACCCGAAACCGTTCTTTCCATCGGCACCCGCAACGAGGACACCCTGCGCAAGGCGGCCAAGGACCTCGACTTGACCATTCGGGCCGCCGATTTGGGGGGGGGGCACGGACGGTCGATGCGTTTTTCCCTGGAAGACGGCAAAATTCTGGTGAGCGGTTTCGGCCGGGAGGGCTTAATTTTATAACAACTCAACAACTCAAACCCAAGGCGGCCCATCAAGCCCTGAAACGTCATGGCCGGCCCGCCCGCGTGCGGAAAAGCCGGGGGTTAGGAAAATGACCAAAGTTAAGGTTCTGGTGGTT
>JAJZBP010000014.1 GCA_021798855.1 Bacillota bacterium | reverse complement strand
GCGGCAAAAGCCGCAACCGCCCCGCGAGCGGCACGACCAGGCGGGCGTGCCGCCCCCAACCTGCCGCCACCACCGGATCCCCCGGCCACCGCGGCCGCCGCCCGGTCGGCCCTGGCCGCTTCCCCCCAAACCCCCGCCCCGATCTCCTCCAGGAATCGAGACGGGCGGCTGTTCAAGTAGCGCCCGCCCAGGAAGCGGCTGCTCGCGCAACTCAACCACAGTTTTTCCTTGGCCCGGGTGACGCCCACGTAACAGAGGCGCCGTTCCTCCTCCATCTGGGCGTCGTCGTCGCGGGAACGGGCGTGGGGGAAAAGCCCCTCCTCCAGCCCGACCAGGAACACTTGGGGGAATTCCAAGCCCTTGGCGGAGTGGATGGTCAACAGGGTGACCGCGTCCTCCCCTTCGGTGACCGCGTCCGCGTCGGCCACCAGGGCGATGGAGGCCAGGAATGATGTCAGGTCCTGGTCCTCGCTTTCAACCAGGAAGTTTTGAGCCACCGCCTGGAACTGGTCCAAGTTCTCCACGCGGGCCAGGGCCTCCGGCGTCCCCTGGGCCAAGAGTTCCGCCCGGTAGCCGCTGCGTTCCAGAGTCACTCCCACCAATTCAGGCAGGGGTGTCCCGCCCGCCGCCATGGCCCGCAGATCGTCCAAGAGGCGCCGGAAGGCCGCCACCGACCCCGCCTGCTCTTGTCCCAGGATCGCATACAGGCTCGTCCCGGCTGCAGTCGCCGCTTCCCGCAACCGCTTTACGGTCTGCTCCCCGATCCCCCGGCGGGGCACGTTGATGATCCGCTCCAACCCTAAGGAATCGTCCGGGTTGGCGATGACCCGCAGGTAAGCCAAAATGTCCTTGACTTCCTTACGCTCGTAAAACCTGGTCCCCCCGACCAGCCGGTAGGGGACTCCCCAACGGACCAGTGCCTCCTCAAAAGCCCGGGACTGGGCGTTGACCCGGTAGAGAACGGCGAAGCTGCCGTAGGGCATCCCGCGACGCCCGGCGTCCAGAAGCCGCTCCACCACGTACCCCGCTTCGTCCTCGCCGTCCCTGGCTTCAAATAGGGTCAGATCGTCGCCGTCCGGCTTCCGGGTGAAAAGAACCTTCTCTTTGCGGGAACGGTTGTGGCGCACCAGGCGGTTGGCCGCATCCAGGATCTGGGGAGTGGAGCGGTAGTTTTCCTCCAAGAGGAACACCTTGGTCTCCGGATAGTCCACCTGGAAGTCCAAGATGTTGCGGATATCCGCCCCCCGCCATCCGTAAATGGCCTGGTCCGGATCCCCCACCGCGCAAACGAGGCGCTCCCGTGCCGCCAGCAGCTTGACCAGGGTGTATTGGGTCCGGTTGGTGTCCTGGTATTCGTCCACCAGGAGGTGCCGGAACCGGTCCTGGTAGCGTTCCAACACGTCCGGGTGGGCGCGGAAAAGCTCCACCACCAGAAGAAGCAGGTCGTCGAAGTCCAAGGCGTTGTTGCTACGCAAGACCTCCTGGTAATTTCGATAGGCCACGGCCACCAATTCCCCCCGGTGGTCCGCCGCTCGCCGCTCCATTTCCCGCGGATCGCGCATTTCGTTCTTGGCCCGCGAGATCTCCCACAAAATGCCCGGCAACGGATGGCGCTTCTCGTCCCAGTTCAGGCCGGTCATGGCCAACCCCAGCGCCTTCTTCTGATCGTCGGCGTCGTAGATGACGAAATTGCTGCCATACCCCAGTCGGTCATGTTCACGCCGCAGGATCCGGACGCAGGCCGCATGGAAGGTCAGCACCCACATCCCGCCGGCAATCAAGCCCAAAAGTCCCTCCGTCCGCTCCCGCATCTCCCGCGCCGCCTTGTTGGTGAAAGTGATCGCCAGGATCTCACCCGGCCGCACGCCCTGCTCCACCAGGTAGGCCAAGCGGTGGGTCAGGGTGCGGGTCTTGCCGCTCCCCGCCCCGGCCAGGATCAGGGTGGGACCATTGATGTTGGCGGCAGCTTCACGCTGCCGGGGGGACAGGCCGTCCAAAACGCTCAAGCCAACAGTCTCCTCTCAGTTTGACACACATGGGGAGCAGGCGGTGGAGAATGAAGCGAAGGGTTCCTTTCCGATACGCCGCGAAGCGCACGAAATCCCGCAGCTTCACTCCACGTTTAGGTGTTCTCCATCGGCCAACCCTACGGACAGGACACCTGCCACACCCAACAGAATGCCCGGCAACGAACCCGCCCTCCCTCCGGAAAGGAGCATCCGGTTTTCCACGACTCCGGCGGGTAATCCCTCCCGTTCCAAGCCGATCCGATCGATGTTCCAGTTTTCCGCGGCCAGGGCCGCCGCCAAGCCGGCCAAAGTTCCGGGTTCGTCGCGACAACGCACCCATATTGCCACGGCGTTCGGAAACCGGGAACGCCGAAGTCGAACCTCCAGCAGGCGCAAGACCAAGTCCGCCCCCAGCCCGGTGACGGTGGCCGCCGTGGCCCACAGGATCAGCCCGGCGCCGACGGCCAAGCCGATGCCGGCCGCCAGCCATACCCCGGCCGCCGTCGTCAACCCGTGGACACCGCGACGGCTGACGAAGATCACCCCCGCACCCAGAAATCCGATCCCGCTGACCACCTGGGCCGCCACGCGGGACGGGTCGAGGATGACCGTATCCTTGACCACCACGTCGGAAAAGCCGTACTGGCTGACCATCATCACCAGCGCACCACCGAGTCCGACCAGCAGGTGAGTACGCAACCCGGCGTCCTTCTGGCGGATTTCCCGCTCCAGACCGATCAGTCCGGACAGGGCGGCGGCCAACACCAGACGCCCCACTCCGTCAAGCGGCGCGATCATCTTGGCCGACTCCCCAGCGGGAAACCGATACTGGGACAAGGTCGTACCGCCGCAACCGCCGGCCGCCCCTCGTCGGTCGTAAGTGGCAATTCCCAATGAAGGGGTCGCCAATGGCTCCCGTACCGCAAAAAAGACGCCCCCACCTCCTGCACGGGGACAGGTTCGGCCATGGGGACGCCCCGCTTCGCGATCAAGATCTCCCACCCCGCCCTTCGCCCCGAGGCTTGAAACAGCGCGCCTTCGGTTGCCCCGACACAACTTCCACCTTGCAGAGCCCCTCTTTGCCGACCACCTTACCGTGACCAGTATAAGGGTCCGTTTCCGCTTCAGTCAATACCGGGGTCCATCCGGTCCGGGCGCCTCCCTTTTGTGCCCGATTCGCCACCGGGGCGATCATTTATCCACCTTACCACATATAACAAATCAGGCCCCACGGACATCATCATGCGCCTCACAGCAGGCAGCTGCCCGGTGAAACTCCCGGTTGCCCCATCCCAATGCTACCCGGCTTTCTCGCGGCGGACCGGCACGCCCCGCTCGGCCAGGTAGTCCTTGGTTTGGCCCACCCGCAGGACGCCGTAGTGGAAAAGGGAGGCCACCAGGGCGGCGTCAGCCTCGCCTTCGGTCAGGCCTCGGTGGATGTCCTCCAGGCTCCCGGCTCCCCCGGAGGCGATCACCGGGATTTGGCCGCCGCGGGCCACCGCCCGGGTCAGGTCCAGGTCGTAGCCGGCCTTGGTCCCGTCCCGGTCCATGCTGGTCAGGAGGATCTCCCCCGCCCCAAGTTCCTCGACTCGCTTGGCCCATCCCAGGGCGTCCAGGTCCGTCGGGCGGGTGCCGCCGTGGGTAAAGACACCCCAACCTTCGCCCTTGCGCTTGGCATCGATGGCCACCACCACGCACTGGCTGCCGAAACGCCCGGCGGCCTCGGTGATCAATTGCGGGCGCTCCACCGCCACGGTATTCAGGGAGACCTTGTCGGCGCCAGCGTCCAAAAGGCGCCGGATGTCCTCCACTTCCCGGATGCCTCCGCCCACGGTGAAGGGTATGAAAACCTGGCGGGCGGTGGCTTCCACCACCTTGAGCATGGTCCGCCGCCCCTCCAAGGAGGCTGAGATGTCCAAAAAGACCAGTTCGTCCGCCCCTTCGGCGTCGTAGAAAGCCGCCAACTCCACCGGGTCGCCGGCGTCGCCAAGGGAAACGAAGTTTATCCCCTTGACCACCCGCCCGTCCTTGACGTCCAGGCAGGGGATGATCCTCTTAGCCAGCATTTTGTTCCTCCATCTCCACTGCTTTTTCCAGGTCGAAATCCCCGGTGTAGATGGCCTTGCCCACGATGGCCCCCACCACCCCCGGGATTGCGGCCACGGCCTCCAGGTCCGCCGGCGACCGGATGCCGCCGGACGCGATCACCCCCAGGCCGCGCTCCCCCATCTCCCGCAGGCCGACCAGGTTCGGCCCACTCAAGGTCCCGTCGGTGGCGATGTCGGTGTAAACCGCCTCCCTGGCCCCCAAGGTCCGAGCTTCCTCGGCCAGGTCGACGGCGGAGCGGGAGGTTGTCTGGAGCCAGCCGCCCACGGCAACCTTCCCGTCCCGCGCGTCCAACCCCAAGACGACCCGCTCCCCGTAAACCTCCAGCATGGACCGAAGGAAGGCGCCGTCCTGGGCAGCCCTGGTTCCGAGCACCACCCGGTCGGCGCCGGCGGCCAGAACCGCCGCGACGTCCCGGCGGCTGCGCATCCCGCCACCCACCTGCAGAGGGACCGCCACGGCCTCCCGGACGGCCCGGACGACTTCCAGGTTGACCGGTCGCCCGGCCCTGGCCCCGTCCAGGTCGACCAGGTGGAGGCGGCGCGCCCCGCGGCCCACCAGCGTCCTGGCCATGGCCGCCGGATCGCCGCCGTAGACGGTGGCCCGGTGGTAATCCCCCTGGAAAAGGCGGACGCACCTGCCCCCCAGGATGTCAATGGCCGGATATAAACGCAAGCTAAATCTCCTCCAAGAAGTTCCGCAGAAGCTGCAGGCCGACCTCTCCGCTCTTTTCCGGGTGAAACTGGACGGCCCAGGTCCGGCCCTTGCCCAGCACGGAGGGGAAGGGGACCAGGTAATCCGTGGTGGCCGCCACTTCCTCCGGCGCGGCATCCTTCACGTAATAGGAGTGAACGAAGTAGAAGAAGCTACCCTCCGGGATGCCCCGCAGGAGAGCCACCTCCCCGTTGGACCCGACCTGGTTCCAACCCATGTGGGGGATCTTTCCCAGGGGAGGGAAACGCAGGGCCTGGCCCCGGAAAACGCCAAGGCCGTCGGCTCCCCCGTCCTCTTCGCCCCACTGGACCAGGAGGTGAAGGCCCAGGCAGACTCCCAGAACGGGCTTCCCGGCAGCCACCGCGTCCAGGACGGCCCGGTCCAAGCCGGCCGCCACCATCCTGGATTTCGCCTGCACCAAGGCAGCCACGCCGGGCAGAATTACCGCGGCCGCCGCCTTTACCTCCGCCGGGTGGTCGGTGACCACCGGCGTGGCCCCCAAACTATCCAAGGCTTTGCAGAGACTGCCCAGGTTGCCGGAGCCGTAGTCCAAGACCGCGATCACAGCGAACCCTTGGTGGAGGGGATCCCCGGGCCGCCGGGAGCCATGGCCATGCCCAAAGCCCGCGCGAACGCCTTGAAGAAAGCCTCCGCCAAGTGGTGGGCGTTGCCCCCCCGCAATTCCCGCAGGTGCAGGGTGAACCCGGCGTGGAAGACCAAGGCCCGGAAGAATTCCGTCAACAGGCGGGGATCGAAGGAACCGATGCGCTCGCTTTCCCAGACGGCCTCCAAGGACAGGTGCCCCCGCCCGGAAAGGTCGACGGCGGCCAGAACGAGACACTCGTCCATGGGTATGATGGCGTGCCCGTAGCGGGTGATACCCCGCCGGTCACCCAACCCCTGCTTGAGGGCCTGCCCCAGGACGATGCCGACGTCCTCCAGCAGGTGGTGGGCGTCCACCTCCAGATCGCCCTCCCCCCACACTTTCAGGTTCAAGGAAGCGTGTTTCCCCAACTGCTGGAGCAGGTGATCCAGGAAGGGAACCCCGGTCGACGTTTCCGTCGTCCCCTCACCGTCCAGGTCCAGTTCCACCGTGACGCTGGTCTCCAGGGTTTCCCGACTGCTTTTGGCCTGCCGCTTCACCGTAAACCAACCTCCTCCCGCATACGCAACGCCAGGGCATGGGCCGCCAACCCCTCCGTTTCCGCCAAGTGCCGTGCTTGGTTCAACAGGTCCACCGCCCGGCCCTCCGGACGGAAAAGGACGCTGGAACTCACCTGAAAGTCCCGGGCGGTCAGGGGGGAGGAAAATCTGGCCGTCGCCCCCGTCGGCAGAACGTGGCTCGGACCGGCCAGATAATCCCCAAAGCCCTGGGGGCTGCCATGACCCAGGAAAATGGAGCCGGCGGCCCTGACCTGCCCCAGAACCGTCCAGGGTTCGGGAAGGCAAATGCCGCAATGCTCGGGGGCGATCCGGTTGAGAATGTGGAGCCCCTCGGCCACGTCCCGCACCAGGATCATCCCCCCGCCCAAGGGAAAGGGAAGGTCCGCTCCCAGCCTGGCCAACTCTACGGCCACCGCCTCCCCCAGAGCGCGGGAAGGGGTGATCAGGTAGGCGGCGCTCAGGGGATCGTGTTCCCCCTGGGCCATCAGGTCGGCGGCCAGCCACCGCGCCTCGGCCGGTTCGTCGGCCAAAACCGCCACCTCCGACAGACCGGCCAAAAGATCGATCCCCACCAAGCCGAAAACCTGTTGCTTGGCGGTCGTCACGTAGACGTTGCCCGGTCCCACCACCTTATCCACCCTGGGGACGCTTTCGGTCCCCAGGGCGAAGGCGGCGACGGCTTGGGCGCCCCCGATCCGGTAGATTTCCGTGACCCCGGCGATCCGCGCCGCGGCCAGGATCGCCGGATGAACCGACCCGTCCCGCCGCGGCGGGGTGGCCAGGGCGATTCGCTCCACTCCCGCCACCCTGGCGGGGACGGCGGTCATCAGGACGGTGGAGGGCAGGGGGGCTCTTCCGCCCGGAACGTAAATCCCCACCGCCGCCAGCGGGCGGAAGACTTCGCCCAGGATGACACCGTTTTCCTCGGGGAAAAAAGACGAACGGGACAGGGTGCGCTCCTGGTAGACGGCAATCCGGCGGGCGGCCGTCTCCAAGGCTGCCCGGGTGGGGAGATCGAGGTCGGCGTAAGCCCGGTCGACGGTTTCCTCCGCCACCCGGAAGGCATCCGGGGCGACCCCGTCCAGTTCCAGGGTCAGCCGGCGCAGGGCCGCGTCCCCCTCCACCCGCACCCGGGCGATGATCCTCCGCACCGTTTCCCACACCTCGGGAGGGACGGCATAACCCCGGTCACGTTGGGCTATTTCAGCCGGATCGAGCCATTTCCAAGCCAAGAGCGGTTCTCCCCTCGTCTTCCAGTGTTTTGCGCACGGCAGCCACAATCCTCTCCACCAACCGGTCCTTCAGCCGGAAACTTACCGGATTGGCGATGAGCCGAGCGGTGGCCGGTCCCACCTGGGCGTATTCCACCAGATTGTTTTCCCCCAGGGTTCTCCCGGTGGACACCAGATCCAGGATGAAATCGGCAAGGCAAACCTGGGGGGCCAATTCCAGCGAGCCGTGGAGATGGATGATCTCCGCCTCCACTCCCGTTTGGGCGAAGAAACGACGGGCCACCCGCGGAAACTTGGTGGCCACCCGCACCTTCTTGCCGTCCCCCCAGGACTTCCCGGGAGGGCCGGCAACCGCGAAGCGACATTTCCCGAACCGCAGGTCAAGGAGTTCCACCACCTTGCTGCCACTCTCGGCCAGGGTGTCCTTGCCCACAATACCTAAGTCAGCCGCTCCGTGCTCCACGTACACCGGAACGTCCAAGGCGCGGGCCACCAGGAAGCTCAACTCGCCGGCGGGAAAAATGAGTTGCCGCTTCTCCTGGCTGATCCCGGGACAGGGGAAACCGGCCCGGGCCAGCAGATCCACCGCTTCCGGGAAAAGTTTACCTTTGGCTATGGCCAACCGCACCGTGTTCATACCGCTTCTCCCAGATCCATGGTGCTTGCCCCCCTCTCTGCGGCGTACGCCCCGGCGCCGTTCAGGTCGCCGGCCCATGGCCACACCGTGATCGTCTTTCCCCGGCGGCGCAGGCCGTCGGCCAAAACGTGGGCCTCTTTTTCCCGGCCGGGAGCCGGCACCAGCACCGTCTCCGACGGCTCAACGGCGCGGAACCCACCACTCTCCAGCATCTCCAAATAGCCGTCCAGGAAGATGGCGAAACCGACGGCCGACCAGTCCCGCCCGAACCGGGCACACAGGCGGTCGTAGCGACCGCCTCCCAAGATCGGCCTCCCCAGTCCAGGCACGTACGCCTCAAAAACCAAGCCGGTATAGTAAGCAAAATCCCGCACCAAGCCGAGGTCCAAGCGGACTTCCCGCACACCCTGGCTTTCCAGCAGAGCGAAGACTTCCCGCAACCCAACCAAGGCTCGGCGGGAATCATCGTCCGCCGGCGGCGGGATCTGGTCGAAGATCTCGACTCCACCGTGCCAAAAGGGTATGCGCGCCAAGAGTTCCCGGTCAACTTCGGACAGGCCGGCCGCTTTGGTCAATTCGCCATAGCTGACCAGGTCCCTTTCCGCCAGGGCATTGCGTAGCCTTTCTCGCAACGCCTCCGGCGCGTGGGCGGCGGCGAATATCCCGTTTAAGAATCCCCAATGGCCCAGGTGGATTTGGACGCCCAGGTCCAGGGAACGCAGAACCTCCACCGCCAGCGCCAGAATCTCGGCGTCGCCGGCGGAGCCCGGAAGGTTCAGCAGTTCCACGCCCACCTGCCGTCTCTCCCGCCTGTCCCCACGAAAGCGGTAGATGGGCGCGGCGTAGGAAAGCCGCCACGGTCCCCTCCCGCGCAGAGCCCGACTGGCGAAACGGGCCGTCGGCACGGTCATCTCCGGCCGCAGGGCCAGGATGTTGCCGCCTTGGTCGAACAACTTCCAGCAGTCCTGACCGGCTCCGGACCTGGAAAACGCCCCTTCGGGGTCCAGGGTGGACAGATACTCCAGGGTCGGCGTGCCGATTTCCCGGTATCCCCACCGGCCCAGCAATCCAAGCAACTCATTTTCCACCGAACGCAAAAAGGCGGCTTCGCCGAAACCAAAATCTCTCGTCCCCGGCGGCAAGCCGAAGTCTAATGCCAACTTCCTTGTCTCCCCCTGTTGCCGTGGTTGTACGATTGCCGTGGTTGCCCCGACTCGGACCGAACATCTTCCGAACCGCGTTTCCTTTATCTCGCTGAATCGTTAAAGACAAAACCGATTATATCCCCCCACGCTCGATCGGTCAAGCCGGAGCATCGGAAAGACGGCAGGGGAAGCGAAACGCATCTCCTGGGGTCTGGGCCAAATTGTTCTTTTGGTTACGACGTGGCCACCAGGCAGTCGCGTCCGCATTCCTTGGCCTGATAAAGCCGGCGGTCCGCCGCGGCCAAGAGATCTTCCGCCCGCCGGCCGTGGGCGGGAAAGGTCACCAAGCCGACGCTGAGCGCCACACCCGGCGCCAGGTCGCGCACACCCGCGGCATGGACGGCTTGTCCAAAGGACTCGCGGAAACGCTCCAACGCGATCTTGGCCGCCTCCTCGCTGATTTCCGGCAGGAGCACCAGGAATTCATCTCCGCCCAACCTGGCCAACAGATCACCGCCACGCAGGACTTGCTTGCCCACCTTGCCCAAAAGGGATAAGACCCGGTCTCCTTCAGCGTGTCCATAGCGGTCATTCACCTGTTTGAAGTGGTCTATGTCCAGGGCGGCCAAAGCAAAGGAGCCGGAGGCGCGTTCGGAACGCCTGATTTCCCGCTCCAGAGCCAGGACGGCAAACCTACGGTTGGGAAGTTGGGTCACCGGGTCGGTCAAAGAAAGGGTGAGCAGGGAATTGATTTGCCGCAGGCGGGTGAAGGCCATGGAGATATAGTTGGCCAACAAGCCCAATTCCTCTTCGTTCATTTCCGCTTTTTGTTCGGCCAGGAGCAGCGTAAAGACCCCGACAACCGCACCGTCCACCAACACGGGAATGCAGATTTTGCACTCGTCGCCGGCGCCCTGACAACGCAAAGTTCCCCGGTTGGGAGAAACGAAAGGCCTTTCCAAGCGCAACGCGAGACACGCCCCGGGGGACGTGTCCTCACACCCGGCCACGACGCTGTCTTCCGTCGCCCCGAAGTCTCGGTTCCACAGGTCCACGTGGGGAATGTCCGCTTTGGCTTTGGAAAACCGACACCTGACATGAGGGAGGAAACGGTTCAAGGCTTCCAGGGACACCCTGACCAACTCTTCCTCGTCGGCGGCCCTGAGCATCGATTCCATGGACTGAGCCAGTCGGCGCAGTTTTCGCTCGCGGCCCACCAGCCGGCGCACCTCCCGCCGGCAGAGATCCTCGCGTTGGGCGATGTCCCGCAGGACATCCTGCAACCTTCCCTGGATCTCGCCCAAAATGCCCTCAACCAGAAGGATGTTTTCTTCCTCAGCTCCTCCCTCTTCCACAGCGTCCCCCCTCCTTTCCGCTCCCACAAACCTGTTGTGGCCCACGTTTTTAATCTCATCGTAAATGCCCACCAACCACTTGTCAAACCGCTAAAGGGAAAAAGGTCCAAACCGCGAATTATAACCTGTTCCCACGTCACGGAGAGAGAAGGGAACCGGCCGTGCGCGTCCTTATGGTGGAAGACAACCCATGCCTGGCCCAGTTGATCGGCGAAAACCTGACCAATGACGGCCACCAAATTGATTCGGTCGGCAACGGATACGGATGCAGGCAAATGCTCGGGGCCGGCAGGGATTATCATTTAATACTTTTGGATTCGCTTCTCCCCGCCGGTGCCGGCGAAGCCCTCGGCCGCGAACTGCGAGCCGAGGGCGTGACCGCTCCGATCCTGCTTTTCAACGGCAAGGAGGCCCTCCAACACTGCCGCGGGGAAACCGTTCCGGCGGTGGACACCTTTTTGGCGCCGCTGCGGGAATTGATCCGGCAGGAACTCGCCCCACACCTGCGCCCCGAAAAAAGCAACGTCCTGGTCGAGGTCTTAGGCGACATCCGCAAGGTCTTGCGGCAAGCCGAAGCGGGAGAATCACCCATGGGGGCGGAACCGCCGGAGATTTTCCAGGCCGCGGTCCACGTCGGCCAGGGACGCCTGAGCCGGCGCAGCTTGGAAATGATCACTTCCGGTTTCATCGCCGGGATGAACGTAACTTTCGGTGCCCTGGCGGCTGCGGTCACCACGGGAGCCTTCCAACCACTCCTCGGTTCGGGCGCGGACGTGGTCGGCGCCGTCTTCTTTCCCATCGGTTTCATTTTCCTGGCCATCGGTAAAAGCGAACTGTTCACCGAAAATTTCCTGGTGCCGATCACGGCGGTGTTGGCCGGCAAAGGCAAGCTGCGGCAAATCCTCCGCCTGTGGGCTCTCACCCTCGCGGGCAACCTCCTGGGTGCCCTGCTTTTTTCCTTTTTGCTTTCCCGCAGCCCCCAGATCGTCGGCCCGGCCGCCACTCAGCACATGCTGGAACTGGCCCGTTCCAAGGTTGACGGCGATTTCACCTCCACGGTACTGAGCGGACTCTTCGGCGGTTGGCTGATCACCTTGATGACCTGGCTGATCATAGCCAGCCGCGGCACCACCGCGAAGATCGTGATCATCTGGTGCGTCGGTTTTCTGATCAGCCTGAACGGTTTCAACCACGTGGTGGTCAATTCCACGGAAATCTTCTTCTCCATCAACCGCGGGTCCGGGATCACCTACGGAAACTGGTTTGTCAATTTCTTCATTCCTACCACCTTGGGCAACATGATCGGCGGCACCGTCTTCGTTACCATGTTCCAATATCTGCAGGTTTTGAAAATCGAAGAGATCTTCCGGCGGCCCAGACAATACCTGGGGGACAGGGGAGCGGATCTGGCCTCCACGGAAGATACCCTTTAGGAGGACGGACCAAGTGGACGTTTTGGAAGCCATCCGCAGCCGCCGCAGTTGCCGTCGTTTTTCCACCCGTCCCGTGGAAGACGGCAAAATCAACCTGGTGCTGGAGGCCGGCGCCTGGGCTCCTTCCCCCGGCAACTCCCAACCGTGGGAATTCGGCGTCGTCGCCGGTTCAAACCTGCGCCGCAAGATCAGGGAAAACGCCGACCTGGCCCTGAAATACCACCTTTACGAGATCAGCGGTTTTCGCTTGACGCCATTGAGTTATCTGCAATTGCATCCCCTGGATGCCATGGGGTGGGGGGAGAGCAAGTTTCCGCCGGATGCCGCCACCTACGATACCAGTTTCTTGGAACAGGTACCGGTGATCGTGGCCGTTGCCGCCGATCCAAGGCAAACTCCGGACGGCGCCGAAGGACGAAACGACGGCTATAAATACGCAAGTGCCGCCGCCGTCCAAAACATGCTCCTTTCCGCCCATTTCCTTGGTCTGGGCAGTCTTTGGTTCACTCTGTTCCACGAACGGACATTGAAACCGGTCTTGGGAATCGTCCCCGAAAAACACCTGATCGCCTTGGTGTGCCTTGGCTATCCGGAGGAGCAGAGCAAACCTCCCCCGCGGCGATCCCATGAAGCCTTGGTCCGCCGCTTGGGATAACCGGGAGTCAATGCGGTGTGGTCAACCAACGTCATCCTGCCCGAATTGCCTCATCGGCGTACCGTCAGGAAACGGTGCCGCCCTCTCCCCCGGATTCGCCTCCCATCCCCAAGGCCTCCCTCTCCTTGACCATGACCAGACGCGACCATAGATAGGCCAATAGGGATTCCGCCCCTTGGTTCTGGTTCATCCCCTCGGGGTGTATTCCATCCCGGCAACCTCCGGTCACCGGATCGTAGAGAGACTTACCGGCCACGTTTTTCCCGGTGAACCAATCCCCCACCAGCCGGGCCGTTTCCAGGTATTCCTTTTTCCCGGTCAGGCGAAAGGCCACCAGACAGGCTTCCAAGGTGCTGCCAGCCTCGATGGGTTGCTGGTCGTAAAAGGCCGGTCGGCCACCTCGCACCCACCAACCACGGTTACCCACCGGTTGAAAACATTCCCCGAGTTGACCGGCCAAAAGGAAATCCAAACTCTCCCGGGCGATCTTGAGGTAGGTCCGGCATCCAAAGGTCTCGTAAGCCAGCAACAAGCTGAGAGGAATGGCCGCGTTGTCGTAGGCGATGATGTTCTCGTACCAATGCCACCCCCGGCCGGCCGTTGCTTGGTAACTGGCAATCAGACCGTCGGCCGACTCCCGCAATCTCTCTCTGGCTTGGCCGGCCCCCTGGGCCGACCCGTTCGCCATCTCCAACAGGCCCCTGGCAGCCAAAGCCCTGCCCCGCAGGGAATCCAGACCCGCCACGTGGGGAAAGGAAGCCCAAAAAAGCTCGGATGCGGCCTGCCGGCCACCTGTTTCCGGATAGCGCCCGGCGGCGGCCCCCAGCGCCCAAAAGGCGCGCCCAAAGCAATCTTCGGACCCCTCCTCGTCCAAAAAGGAACGATCATAGGCCAAAAAGTTACGGTACTTTCCGCGTCCGTTGTGGACCCACCTCAGGAAGGACAGGTAGGTATCGGCAAGCCTCCTGGCCACTTCATTCCCGTGAAGACGGAAGGCTTCCAGAGTCACCAACAGCGCCCTGGCGTTATCGTCGGTCGTGTAGCCCGTCGATCGGTCCGGCAGGGTGTAAAAGGCGTGTTGAATCAACCCGGTGTCGTCGCTTAACCGGCGCAGGTGGGCCAGGTTCGGTTCGGTTTCGAACTCCGCCGTTTTTTCTTTACCCTTTGACAATACTTACTCCCTCCGCGTATTTCCTCGGGCGGACGTTTTCCGAAGCGATCTCCTGATAAAGGTCGAGATAGCTAAGGGAGACCTTGGGCCAAGTGAAATGCCGGCCCAGATCATATGCTCTTGCTTCCAACTTGCGTTGCAGGGTGGGATTGGCACAAAGACGGTTCATGGCCTTGGCGATACCGACGGCGCTGCGGAAATCAACCAGCAGGCCCTTTCCGCCACGGAGGCTCTCCGTGGCGTAATGATAACGGGTCGAGATCACGGCTTTGCCGAAGCCCAGGGCATAGGTTAAAGTTCCGCTGACGATCTGTTCCACGCCCAGGTAGGGGGTGATCACAGTGTCGCTGGCCACCAGATATTCCATCAGCCGCTTCTTGCTCAAATAAACCGGATCAAAACGAACGTGGTTTTCGATCCCCAGTTCCCGCACCCTGTCCTGCAGGTACCGGCGGTAGTCGCCGAAACGTCGTTCCTTGGGATGGGTCTCCCCCGCAATCAGGTAAAGAACATCCGGGTGGCGCGCCGCCACCCAGGGGATCGCCTGTAAGACGTATTCCAGCCCTTTGCCGGGGCTCAGCAGACCGAAGGTGAGGAAAACCTTGCGCCCCCCCAACCCCAGGCCGTTGCGCAATTGCCCACGTGACCACGCCGGAGCCTGGGGAACACCGTGGGGGATCACCACCATTTTACTCCTGTCAATGCCGAGGGCAACGAGAAAGGACAGCGCCCGTTGGCTCATAACCACCAGGTAACGGCTGCGCCGGGCGATTTCCCCGGTTACCGCCAATTGACCGGCGGTTGGTTTTGCCAACACGGTGTGCAGGGTGGTGACCACCGGTTCGTGCAACTCCCGCAGGAATTCCACGAGATATTCCCCATCCTCACCGCCGTAAATACCAAACTCGTGTTGAATGTTGACCAGGGCGGCACCGGATTCATTGACCATGGCGGCCGTCTCCCGGTAGGCTCCCCGTTCTTCCTCGGCAACCTTCCAATAAACGCGGTCCGGATATTCCCGTTTTTGGCCATCGTCCATGGCCGCCACCCTTACCGGTTCCATGACGTCCTGCCCATCCAAAGCCTCGGTCAGGTCGGCGGCGAAAGTGGCTATGCCGCATTCTCGGGGAACGTAGGTGCTGAGTTGAACGGCAAACATTTTTCCACCCGCTTCCTTTTGCGAAACCCAACCTTCTCAATCTACACATTAGGATATCCCCCGAACAGGGAAAAAAATCGGTTCCAATGAAGAACTTCTTCAGAACCGAATTTTTGGCTTTGGAAAGCCTCTTTATTATTCTAAATCATCTTCCTGAACCTGTCAATAATTCCAAGTTCGGAAGTTTGACGGGCACGGCGATGGCTTCAAGGCCACCCCGAGGTGAAGGGGTGGATGGGGGCCGTCCATGGTTATCAGAAATCAACCGCGCACGACAGCAAAGGGATCAGGTGACGGCTTTAACGCAACCCAAGACCGTATTCCAGGCTATCCACCAGAGCCAGCCAACTCGCTTCCAAAATGTCCGTCGAAACCCCCACCGTGTTCCAATGGCCGTGCTCATCGCTCGACTCGATCAGGACCCTGACCCGGGCACCGGTCCCGTCTTTGCCCTCCAGAACCCGTACTTTATAATCGGCCAGGCGAATTTTGTTCAACTGTGGAAACGAATCCAAAAGGGCTTTGCGCAAGGCGTTGTCCAAAGCGTTGACCGGCCCGTTGCCCTCGGCGGCGGTGTGGAAAACCAACTCCCCAACACGAACCTTGACCGTCGCTTCCACCCCGATGCCGCCTTTGCGCTCCACCAGTACCCTGTATTCCTCCGCCTGGAAAAGGGTCTGGTGAACTCCCAGGATCTTGCGGGCCAGTAGCTCAAAGGAAGCTTCCGCGCCTTCGAATTGATATCCCTGGTGTTCCAATTCCTTTATTTTTTCCAACAGGCGGGTGGTCGACGGAGATTCCTTGTCCAATTCCAGACCGGCTTCCCGGGCTTTGTAGAGCAGGTTGCTCTTCCCCGAAAGCTCGGAAACGGGCACCCGCCGCCGGCCCCCGACCGTTGCCGGATCCACATGTTCGTAAGCCGTCGGCGTCTTCAAGACGGCGCCCACGTGCAGACCGGCCTTATGGGTGAAGGCGTTGGCGCCCACAAAGGGCTGGGATTCGTCGGCGGGGAGATTGGCCATTTCGCTGACGAAGTGGGCGAGGGATGCCAGTTGAGCCAGCCTGCCCTCCGGAAGACACCGCACCCCCTGCTTCAGTTCCAGGTTGGGAATGACGGAACACAGGTTGGCATTGCCGCAACGTTCGCCGTACCCGTTGACCGTCCCCTGTACCTGGGCGACTCCCTTCCTCACGGCCACCAAGGTGTTGGCCACGGCCAGACCCCCATCGTTGTGGGCGTGGATCCCGAGGGGAACCCGGCAAATATCCCGCACCCTGACGATTGCTTTGACCACCTGCCAAGGAAGGGAGCCGCCCCTCGTATCGCAAAGAACCAACCCAGACGCTCCTCCGGCCTCGGCCGCCCGCAGGGTGAGGATGGCATAATCCGGATCCTCCCTGAACCCATCGAAGAAAT
Organism: Bacillota bacterium; assembly: GCA_021798855.1. Classification (GTDB taxonomy): domain Bacteria; phylum Bacillota; class Sulfobacillia; order JAJZIM01; family JAJZBP01; genus JAJZBP01. Next base: position 2,253 of record JAJZBP010000014.1, on the reverse strand, counting down.
GTTCCGCATCGAAGAAAACTTCGAGGCCCTCCCGATTTAAGAATTCCACCGACTCCTCGATCATCCGCAGGTTTTCCTCCAACGACACCCCCAGCACCTCCCGCACCTGAAAAGCGGAAGACTTGCCGACGATGGTTCCCACCCCGGTTTCCGCCGCCAGGATTCCGCGCAAGCTCCCGTCTTCGCTCGCCTTTTTCCCGGCCCGACGGGTGCTGCCAAAAGCCGCCAGCCTGGTCTCGCCCAAATCCATCCTGCGGCACAGGCGGAAATATTCCGCATCCTTGGGGTTTGAGGACGGCCATCCTCCCTCGACGTAGGCCACTCCCAATTGGGCAAGGCGCCGGGTCACCTGCAGCTTGTCTTCCAGGGAAAAGGAAACCCCGGAACCCTGCGCCCCATCCCTCAAGGTCGTGTCATAAACGGCGACCATTTCCCTTTGGTGCACGACCAACCTTCTTTCCGTTCCCACAATTATCAATTCCCGGCTGTGGCCGGAGTCGGCACCGGTTTCCACTCGAGCACGGGTTAGGGGGTGAATTCGTCCTCCGCCAATACAAGCAGGAACTCACCCACCACCTCCGGGTCGAATTGCGTGCCCTCGCCTTGGCGCAGCCGTTCGATGGCTTCCGACCAGGAAAGACCCCTCCGATAGGGGCGATCCGAGGTCATGGCGTCAAAGGAATCAACCACCGCCACGATCCTGGCTTCCAGGCTGATTTCCGACCCCCGCAAGCCTTTGGGATACCCCTTTCCATCGAAACGCTCCTGGTGTTGGCCGACAATCTTGGCGATCTCCCGCATGTGGGACGCCCCACTGATGATCTTTTCGCCCAACTCCGGGTGTCGTTTGATCTGTGCCCATTCCTCTTCGGTCAGCGGCCCGGCTTTGCGCAGGATCTCTCCCCGCACCCCCACCTTGCCCACATCGTGGAGGACCGCGGCAAAACGCAGGTTGCGCAAGTTTTCGGCGGAAAGACCGAAACGCCTTCCCACCCTGGCCGCCAGATGCTCCAACCGCTCGCAGTGTCCCTCCGTTCCCTGATCCTTCACCTCCACCACCCGCCCCAACAGGGTGACCGTGTCCATCAGGGCTTCTTCCTGGGCGGCGGTCAACCGCTCGATGCTGTCGGCCATGATGTTGATGGCATAGACCAAGTGGGCCAGCTCGTCCCGTCCGGCATGGATCTGCGCCCGGCTCTTGAAGTCCCCCTTGGCCAGGTCCTTGGCCACCCTGACCGCTCGCAGGACCGGCGTCACCACATAGCGGTCGGTGAAAACCTCCCCCACCAGGCCGGCCAGGAGGATCCCCAAAACGGCCACCCCAAGGATGGCCAAAATGCCGTCCACCAAAGGTACGATCAATTCATCCTTCCCCTGGGCGATCAGCACCGTCCACCCGGCCACGGGCACGGAGATCGCCTGCCCAAGGTACGTCCGATCCCGCCAAACGAAGGAAAAGGTCTTTTTCCGTCCGGAAGCCTTCACCTCCTGCGCCAGGCGGGAGGCGGACAAGGCGAAAACCGCTTCGGTGGTCCGCCCGAGCAAACCCGACCGCGGTGGAGCCGATATGACGTCGCCGGCCCGGTCCAGGACCAGCACCATGCCCGTTCCCTCGAAGGTGTTGACGACATGGAGGTAGTTGCCGGGCTGGGCCAAGTGAATGGAGCCCGCCAATACCCCGGTCACCCTCCCCCCCACCAGGATGGGAACCGCCACAACGGTAATATACTGGCCGGTCTTGGCCCGAATGGCCTGGGACACGAATGGTTTCCCGGTGGCCAGGGACCGCCGGACGTAGCTACGGAAAAGGAAGCTACGCCCGATGAGGGACGGCGCAACTGGTTCTATGGCCAGCATCCGCCCGGTCGGACCGAAAACCGACATCCCCTGGAAAAAGGGGGCCACCTGCAGGTCCGACGCCAGTTCCACCGACAGCTTGCCCGGAAGTGGATTCGTGATCCCCGAACGCCGGGAAAAACGCTCCAAAATCGCCACGGCCTGTCCCAGGTGTGTGTTTTCGATGGCGGCGATCTCCACGCCCATTTCCAGGTTTTTATTGATCGCCACCGGCAAAAACACCGCATTGTAGACGAGGGAGATGACGACCACAACCGCCAAGGCCAGAACAACCGTACCGGCCGCCGCTAGGTAAAACAGCTTGCGGCGCAGGGGGATCCTGACCATGAATTCATCGATCTGGCAACGACCAAACACCCGTTTCCACCCCAAAGCAAAGGATGATTCCACTGCACA
>JAJZBP010000013.1 GCA_021798855.1 Bacillota bacterium | reverse complement strand
AATTTAATATCTTACGAGTCCTAACGGGCGGTGCCGCCGCAGGAGCAGGGAAGTTCCGGCCCTGGACGGTCGGAAAGGTCAGCGTTCAGTTTTTCCTCCAGGAATTGAGCGGCAATCCTGAGGGCCTTATCCCGCAAGCCCCTTTCTATGGCTTCAAAATCTAGCGTCTCGGCTATCTCTTGGCCTAAGAAGGCTTCGAGTTCCCTGGCGATTTCCGTCGTGAAGCTGGATTTGAGGCCCCCTTTTTGGCCGTCGCTTGGGCTTCGGCCTGGGTTAGTTCCAGTTTAGCATCGCAGATTTTTTCGTTTATCTGGATAATTTCTTGGGTTAATTCCCGGAATTGATGGTAGTTTTCAACCTCTTGTTTAACTCTTTCCAATTCAGAACCAGGATGCAGATTCCTAGCGTGGGATTTTCCGTCCACTTTAATTGTGAAAAGGTATTGAGGGCCGTGACCTGGGTGTTCCGGTTGATTACAAGCACAAGTTGGCTTGCCACAACGGCGATAATTTGTGTTAATGGAGCCACGCCGGAAATCATCTGTCTGAGAGAGTCGTTGATACAAAAGAGTTCTTTCCTCATCCAACTGCTGAATGTCCTTTGGCATACAGGCGCCACTTCTTTCCTGAATGCTTAATTACATTCAGAATAAGGTATCAACACTCACTTGTCAAGCTCATTTCACTTTAAAGTCGTGCACCCCATAGTAAATGGGATCAATCTCGTCCACCCGGACAAAATCCAGGATCTCCACCGTCTTGGCCGTACCCAGAGGGAGGTCCTCCAGTTCGGCATCCTCCACCACGGCGTATTCCCCCGGCAAATACTGATAGGCCCGCTGGATCTCCTCGCCGGCCACCTCCCGCTCGCAGACCGGACAAAACTTCCGGTACTTGATCGGCGAATGGCAGACGGCGTGCAGTTGGTTGAAGTGGATGTCCCGCTCCTCGGTGGCCGGATAGAGTTTCACCGGGATGTGGACCAAGCCGAAACTGACGGCTCCCTTCCAAATGGCGCGCAGGGGAAACGCTCTCCTTTCGGGTTACCTCACTGCGCGCTATTTTCCCCCGCTCTCCCGTTTTCGAGTCCCCGCAAAAAAAAGTCGAGAAATTGTTCTTGGTCAGTCGGCGAACGACGGTTAATGAAGGCGATTGACAACACGTTGATGATCGCCACGGCCGCCAAACCCGAGTCAAGTCCGAGCCGGAATTCCCCCTTGGTCTGGCCATACCGGATGATCTCGGCAAACGGCCGCGGCAGCGGAAGCACCCGGCGGGGATCGCGCTCCGGTGAGGGCGGTTTGTCGGCTAAACTCGTCTCGTGGACGGCCGTCAGTAGTGCCCCAACGAGAGGGCGGCGGGCCTCCAGCATCCCCCACACCCTTTCCCAGTGACGGTGAATCGCTTCCGCCGCCGCCGGCCCCTTCTCCAGATCGCCGTGAGCCTGGACAGCCAGAATCTCGGCCTCCTCCCGGAAGAGGTGCGCCGCCACACCCCCCTTGGCCCCGAAACAGTTGTACACGGTGGCCGGTCCCACCCCCGCCAAGGCGGCAATGGCCTCAACCGAAGTCGGCCCGTAACCGTCCCTGGCAAATAGGATCTCGGCCGCTTCCAAGATACGCCGCCGCGACCCCTCCCGGCGCCGCCGGGCCGCCTGGACGCGACCGTCCGTGGTTAACACCCTTGATCTCCTCCACCCAAGGTACATTTCCCTATTGAATTTAACACAAAAAGGTCTTCCATAATTAGTTGTAGTTGCTATAATTATTTTCAGGAGGAAAGAGCCCTTTTACAATTCTTTCACTTTTTCGCCCCCTCAATTTCCATTTGATTAGCGAAACTATAAGTAAGTTTTTAAAGGAGGTCTCCGCCAATGAAATTTTCCCGGATCATCCTGCCCGCCCTTACCGCCGCCACCCTACTCCTTTCCAGTTGCACGCCGGCTTTGGGAGCCGGCCCGACCGGAACCGCGTCCGTGGTTTCCTATCCCTCCTGCGCCCAAGCCGACTCCCAGGTGGCCGACCCCTCGGGTCCCCATGGCCTTTTCATCAACGACGCCAACGCCCCCCAGGCCCAGGCGGCCTGGTCGGAGATCCAGCAGTACGTCCTGCCCGACCCCACCCTTTGCGGTGCGGACATCATCGTTCCCTGGTCCAAGGTGGACCGGGGACCCGGGGCTAGTCCCCAATACGATTGGTCGTTCGTCACCCAAGCCGCCCAGCCCTGGATCGCCGCCGGTAAGAAGGTCAACCTCTTGGTCTGGGGAGCTGCGGAGCAGACTTCCCAAGAATACGGCGGTCAAAGCATGACCCCTCAGTACGTCCAAAATCAGGTGACCATGATCGGCAAGTGCGACCCGCAGTTGCCGGCCACGCCGGTTTTCTGGCAGCCGGGCTACCTGAACAACTATGAAAAACTGATGCAGGCGATGGTGGCCCAATTCGGCGGCCAGCCCTGGGTCGGCTACATCCGCTTCGGCCTGGGCGTCGGCGCCGAGGACTACCCGGAGAACGGGGTGCCCAACCCACAAAGCCCCTGCACAGCCCAATGGCTGGCTCAAGGCTTGAACGCCCAGCAGTGGGGCCAGTACAGCCAACAACTGGTTGACTTCGAGGCCACCCTCCATTCACCCAAGCAGTTGATGGTCGGGATCAACCAATATGGCGGCACCAGCGCCGTGGCCAATGCAGTGTCCGCCGCGGCGGCGGTGTACGGCTTCGGCTTCGGCACCCAGGGTTTGGCCGACACGGCCATCCAGGAAGTGCAAAACGGCCAGCCTTGCTACGCCAATTGGTGCGGCCTTTTCCAGCAGTACGCCGGCAAGGTGCCCCTGGAGGTCCAAACCTACACCCACTCGAATCCGGATGGAAGCGGTCCCACCGGTCCGCTGCCGGAACTCCTACAATTCGCTTTGCAACAAAAGGCCCAGATTTTTGAACTTTACCCGCAAGAATGGCTGATCGCCAACGATCCTTCCTATACCGGCTACGCCCAGTACCACACCGCCTACGCCCAGGCTTTGGCCCAAACCGCCGCGGTAGTCGGCGGGGCCGCCGGGAGCGGTTCGGGGAACGGGAGTACCGGCACCGGCACAGGGAACGGGACCGGTACCGGTTCCGGCAACGGCGGCGGCACCAGCAACCAGGGCAGTGGGCAAACCGGCGCCGCCCCCACCTTCAAGGACGTGTCCACGAGCTATTGGGCAGCCGCTTCCATCAGCACTTTGGCCGGTCGCGGTATCCTGAAGGGATTGCCCGGTGGCCTTTTCCAACCGGACGCCACCCTCACCCGCGCCCAATTCGCCACGGCCCTGGTCCGCGCCTTCGACCTCCCGGCCTCCATGACAGCCCCGCCCTTCATTGACGTGCCGGCGGGGGCCTGGTATGAGCCGGACGTGGCCGCCGCCGTGGCCGCGGGCGTTATCGTCCCGGTGGACTACGGGAGCAGCTTCAACCCCAACTCGCCCATCACCCGGCAAGAAATCGCCCAGTGGCTGGTGCTGGCCCTGCAGGGGAAAGGCATCCAGCCGCCCGCCGGCGCTCCGGCCAAGGCCTTCTCCGACGTGCCCGCCGGTAGTCCCGACGCCTCGGCCATCGGCCAAGCGGCGACCTGGGGTCTCGTCTCCGGCTACCCCGACGGCACCTTCCACCCGGCGGGAAACGCCAACCGCGCCGAAGCGGCGGTGCTGATCTACCGGGCCATGACGACCGCCGGCCTGCTGTGAAAACGCTACGCCCGCTCGTCCCCATCCTGATCGCCGGAACCCTAGTCCTGACCAGTTGCACCCCGGCCTTGGGAACAAGTCAAACCCCGTCCGCCGGAGTCTCTTTCAGCGACGTGTCTTCCGGCTACTGGGCCGCCGCCCCCATCGAAGCCCTAACGGCAAAAGGTGTCTTTAATGGCCTGCCCGGCGGTGTCTTCCAGCCGGACTCCACCCTAACCCGCGCCCAGTTCGCCGCCGCCCTGGTCCGGGCCTTCAGCCTGCCGCCGACGGCGACGGCTCCCCCTTTCAGCGATGTCCCGGCGGGAGCTTGGTACGGGCCGGACGTGGCCGCCGCAGTGGCCGCCGGGGTCGTCGTCCCGGCGGACTACGGCGCCAACCTGAACCCCAACTCGCCCATCACCCGGGGGGAGATCTCCCAATGGCTGGTTGCGGCCCTTCAGGGTAAGGGTTTCAACCCGTCGAACATTGGCCAACCCAAGACCTTCCCCGACGTGTCCGCCGGGAGTCCCGACGCCGGATCAATCGGCCAAGCGGCGGCCTGGGGCCTTGTGTCCGGCTACCCGGACGGCACCTTCCACCCGTCCGGCGACGCCACCCGCGCCGAAGCCGCAGCCCTCCTCGACCGAGCCATGACGGCGGCTGGCCTCCTTTCAACAGCCCCGGCCAAGTGCCCGCCCATGTCCCCCTGCGGCAACGGCTCAGACCAGCCTCCCGCCGTGACTCCCTTCCTGACCGGTTACAACCTGGGAGTCAACCTCCAGGGAGCCGACATGGCGAGCGGCCTATCCCAGCAACCCACGGGAACCGCCCTGGTCAAGCTGCTCCAGCAGGCAGGCGTCCAGATCGTCCGGGTCTCGCCGGCCCCCAACATGAGCCAGCTCGGATCCAACCCGTGGCGGACCATCCTGGACCCACTGCAAGCGGCCGGCATCAAGGTGATCCTGACTCTGGTAGGTGACCAAACCTTCCGCGCCACCGGGATCATCAGCAACCCCACCAGCTTCATCGCCAACGAGGAAGCCACCCTGACCGAGATCAAAAGCGAATACGGCGGCTCCTACCCGTCCAATCTGATGGCCGTGGACCCGATCAACGAGCCGGTGGTGGACAGTCAAACCCTGCCCCAACTTCAGACCGTCACGGCGGCCATTCGCCGGTACAGCGGCCTGCCCGTGACCATCGGCGGTTGGCGTACTCCCGGGGGAGCGAGCGGCAACAGCGACTACAACGAACCCGACCCCACGGTTACGGCTGAGTTGGCCCCGCTGGTGGACTACCTAAGCGTTCATATCTATCCGGACCTTAAGGGAGGTTCCAATACAACCTCCACCAATCCCGCCACCTACACGAGCTTCGTCCAGAACTTCCTCCAAACCGCCACAACCAGCGACGGCGGCAAACCCGTCTTCGTCGAGGAGTTCGGCGGGCAAAACGGCCTGGCCTCGGCGGGCGGTCGCCCGGTGAAGGGTTCTCCCGCCCACCAGCAGGCGGTGGTTGATGCCGTCCTGCAAACCATCAAGTCCTTCCAGGGCAAAGGCGTCATCGGGGGAACCGTCTGGCAGATGGCTCCGGGTCCCTGGGAGGGGTGCGACGGCTTGGCCCTGGTCTGCTTCGACCCGGCCCAAACCATGCCGGCTTTGGGAGATTTGAAGGAGTATGAGTAGGAATCCGCCGGCCCCAGGCACCAATGCCGGGCGCTTGGTCCGACTTGGTTCCATTCTGGCCTGGCTGGCCGCGGCAGCACTGCTCTTGGTCCCGTTGGAGCATCACTGCATTGAGGTCGCTGTTGTCCGCGGCGGCACCGGCGGTAGCCTTTGCTCTTGGCAAACCGTAATGGCCGGCAGCCCACCCGTCATCTTTGTTGCCGTTGCCCTCTTCGTCGTCCCGGCCCTGCCCCTCCTGATCCGCCGCCGGTGGTTGTGGAGATCCCTGGGCGGCCTATGGGCGGCTCTCGCTCTGGCCACCGCCTTTTACTTCGGCCCCGGCCGGCCCCTCAAGGGCGTTTACCTGGAACCCGGAGCGAAGGGGTACGCCCTGATCCTGCTCCCCACCGCCGTCATCTGGTTCATTGCCGCTGGGAAAGGCTGAAACCAAGGGGGCGCCGCCGTCTGGTTCATCCTCTTGCCGGGCTATGCAACCCAGAACACTTCGCGCCGGGAACCATTACGCCGATCCCCTCGTCAAACGCCGCCAATCGAGTGGTCCGCACGGTGCTGGAAAATATGTAGGCCAAAGTCTGGGATCCCAGCCTTTGGCCCAAAAAAGGAGGCAGACCAATTGACGAAAGATGATGCTCACAAACCAGCCCCTTCGGCGACGGCGTCCCAGGTGGATGGGCGGATCAGGAGCGCCCTCTTCGGCATCCGCATTATGACGGTCTTTGGCCTGCTCTGGACCATCTGGGCGGCGTTCGGCACCCCGGAAAACCCCCACTGGCTGGTTTGGCCAGGTACCCTCGCTACCATAGCCCTCCTGGGAACAAGCGTTGCCCGCCAACGATCACCTGCCTCCGCCACCTCGCCAACCGTTCGGCGCGGACCTGCGCCCATCACCGCGACCGCAACTTACCGCTGGATCGTCGTCGCCGAGTTCGCGGCGGTCGCGGCGGCGGTCCTCCTCCTGCGCTCCGCAACGCTCAGGGTCTGGTTGCCACCGGTGATCGCCGGAATCGTTGGGTTGCACTTTCTGTTCATGGCGTGGCTGCTGAACGTCCGCCGCTTCTGGACCGTGGGCGGACTGATCCTGGCGGGCACGGTGGGAACGGTTCTGCTGTGGCCCCCCGAGACGGCGCAGGCGGCACAGGTACTCGCCCAAGGCCTCCTCATGGCAGTGATCCTTTACGCCAGAGCCTTCCTTCTATTGCGTAACCAGCGGAACGAGGAGGCTTAGACCATGTCTCCTTTCATCCTGCCCCTGGACCATCCGTCAACCCTGGAACAGGCCGGGGGGAAAGGACTCAACCTCCAACTCCTGACTGCCGCCGGTTTTCCGGTGCCAGCCGGCTTCATCGTCGCCACATCCGCTTATAACTGCTTCGTCCAGCACAATCGTCTCGCCTTCCCCGTCGCCGAAGCTCTCCAGTCCTTGCATCCCCAAAATCTCCTCAGTTGCGAGCGGGTCTCCACAACCATTCGCCGCCTTTTCAGACAGGGCGAGATCCCTCCGGACATCATTGCGGCGATCAACGAAGCCCGAGCGAAGCTGGGGGCCGGCTTGCCGCTGGCGGTGCGCTCCTCGGCCACCGCCGAAGACCTGCCGTCGGCCAGCTTCGCTGGCCAAGGTGAAAGCTATTTGAACATTGCGGGAAAGGATGATCTGCCGGCCGCAGTCCGCGCTTGCTGGTCCAGCCTCTGGACCGCCCGGGCCATCGCCTACCGCACCCGACTCGATTTGGCCTCGGAGCAGGTCGCCATGGCCGTGCTGGTCCAAAAAATGGTCCAGGCCGATGCCTCCGGGGTACTCTTCACCGTCAACCCTTTGAACGGCAACGCCGACGAATTGGTCATCAATGCCGCCTGGGGCTTGGGAGAAGCCTTGGTCTGCGGCCAGGTGACTCCGGACACCCTCATCGGCGAAAAGAAAACAGGTTGCACCCTGAGCTTAACCGCCGGACACAAAGAATTGATGACCATCCCGGCCACGGAAGGCACCCGAAACGTTCCCGTCCCGCTTGAGCGGCAGGATCTACCGGTTCTCTCGGCAAAGCAAGCGGAAGAACTGATTCGCTTAGGTCTGGCCATTGAGCAACTCTTCGGTACGCCTCAGGACATCGAATGGGCGATCAGCGGAAATTTGATCTTCATTCTACAGGCCAGACCGGTCACCGCCTTTCCCGACCCACCCACGCCCGCGACGGATACCGACGCTGGCCACGCCCCGTGGCCAGCACCTTTGGGGAAAAGGCCCCACCCGTTTGACCTTTGGACCCGGGTGGACCTGGGAGAACGCTGGCCGCAGCCGGTTACGCCCCTTACCTGGTCCTTCTTTTTCCCTCTGGATGACGCCGAATTCCGCCGGTCCTTCCGCAATCTGTCGTCGCCATACCTGGATCAGATCCAGTGGACCAAGCGTTTTTTCGGTCGAGTCTACCTGAACGAAGGAGCCATCGGTCACGTGTCCTCGCGGGAACTCGGGATTCCTTTAAGCTTCGCCAAGGCCATCATCGGCAGCACCACTTCAGAATCCGGCAATGGTGGCCAGGACCGTCCCAAACCCTGGCGGTTCCTCTTCCGCCTCCCGGGGGCGTTGGCAATCCTGTTGGAACGTCTTCGTGCCGAAAGTGCTTTCGCCAAGCTTTTTCCCCAAATCGACCACTGGGTGGACGACTTTTCGGCAAAGAAAGAGCCGTTGCCGGATGACGCCAAAATATGGAACGACCTTGTTGATATTTGGCTGCCCAAGTTCAAGCAGTCCTTCAGGTTCCACGCCGACGTCAGCATCAACGCCATGTCCGCCCTGCCCATCCTGGAATGGCTGCTCACCCGCTGGGGGCAACGACCGGAATCGGCTTGTGACCTAATCACCGGTCTTTCAGGACTCCATAACGCCGCCATGATTCCGGCCTTTTGGCAGATGGCCCAGTTGCTGCGGTCTTTGCCCCTGCCCCCGGAGGCCTTGGAGTCACCATCCACCCTGGTAAGCGCGTTGGGAGACCTGCCCGAAGCTGCTCCCCTGGTCTTTAGCATTGAAGCCTTCTTAAAACGCTATGGGCACCGCGCCCCCAACGAGTTGGAACTCCTATCCCCACGCTGGAGTGAGGCACCGGAGAACGTCGGCGCAGCTATCCTGGGCTACCTCCGTTCCCAAGCGCAGGAGGATCCCGCGCTGATCACCGCCCGGCAGCGGGTCAAGCAAGCCGCGACCGCAAGTCATATCGGAGCCGGCCTGAGCCCAATCCGCCGCCTGGCCTTCCGCAAAGTGCTTGAGCGCACCCATCACCTGGTTCGCCTACGCGACAACGGGCAACACTATGTGGTTAAGCTCCTGCTGCCGATTCGCCGGACCTTTGCCACGCTGGGAGAACGATGGACCGGGAACGGCTGGTTGAACACGGCTGACGAAATCTTCTTTTTACCGTTCGCCGAGATCGAAAGAACGGTCATGGCCGGTTCGCCGCAAACGGATCTTAAAGAACTGGTCCGGAACAACCGGGCGACATACCAGTATTATCTTGCCATGGAAGCTCCGGACGCCATCGGCCCGGATGGACAACCGCGCAAACCAGAACTTGCCCAAACTGACCCAAGTGTCCTTCTGGGAATCGCCGTCAGCAGCGGCGCGGCCAGCGGAACCGCCAGGGTCGTCCACAGCCTGGCGGAGGCCATGACGGTTCCCCCGGGTACCATCCTGGTTACCAAGGCAACGGACCCCGGTTGGACGCCTGTTTTCCCCCTTTTGCAAGGCCTGGTGCTGGAAATTGGCGGTCCTCTCTCCCACGGAGCGATCATCGCCCGGGAATGCGGGCTGCCCGCCGTGGTCAACGTCCCCGCCGCTACGCACAGAATTCAGGACGGTCAGGCAATTACGGTTGACGGAAACACCGGTTGCGTCCACCTTCCCCCATCCGTCGACCCGCTCCCCGGCCCCCATGAACACCGCTGAAACTTCGGCGACAAAAGGCACCGCCGCCCGCTATTCCACGGAAAACCGAAGCCAGCCGACCATATGGACGGCTGGCTTCGTGGTATGATATTCCGCAACGGATTGAAGAGGAGGCTTTACCTGTGGCAAGGTGGACACGGGGTAACAGATTTGGGAGGTGATGGGATAGACGAAACATGGTAAACCGCCTAAGATGGGGATTAGCAAAAACCAACCCAAAGGTGAGCTTACCACACCTTAATCATTTGAGGGTGAAATTTGCCGCGATAAGGGAAAAGGCCATGAGTGCCCTATCCGGTTTTAAACTGGTTCATGTTAAAAAACGATTTGAGCCTTGAAGAAGAATGTTGGGGTAGCCTGACCGGTTCACCACTACACATCAGAAAATGCCGAGTAAGGGTATCCCCAACCTGAGCAAAATAAGCACCATTTCTGATCAATTCCTCATCATCTAAAAGTTGACTTTCATAGAAAGCCAACTCAAGTTCATATACTTCATTCAATTGGGGAACGAGTTCCAGCCGTGAAGGAAATAAATGATTCATAACATTATCTGAAAAGAATTCGGCTTACGTCGAACGTGGCGACTTGGTTCAAGGCATTGATCGCCATTATGTAACCTCCAAATTTGGCGCACTTGGTAACTGGTCGGTGGGAAACGAACCGGAGGTATTCAATCCATTCTTGCAAAGCTGAAGTACCGCAGGTCCACGTCGCCCCTATTCTTCAATTCACCGCCAAGCAACCGATTCCTCCTCCCCTTTTCGGCAATTTGTAAAACCTTAGCAGACAATTCACCCACCCTCTACGATTCCGGCAAGAAAGCGGCGAAAGCCAGGTTGGCCAGACGTCTGCCCTTGGCGGTGAGAACCAAACGGTTCCTGCGCCGGCGCAGGAGGCCGGCATCTTGCAAGCGTTCGACGGCCGAAGGGAAGGCTTCCTCTGGATCAATCCCGTAGCAGGCGGCGAATTCGCGGCGGGAAACCCCTCCCGCCAAGCGTAGGCCCAGGATCATCGCCTCTCCCCGCTCCTCTTCCGCCGAAAGATGCTCCTCCCCGGCCAGCGGAATCTCACCTGACAAAACCCGCTCCGCGTACTCATCCCAGCGGACGGTGTTCCAAAACCGCCGTTTGCCCAGAAAAGAGTGGGCGCCGCACCCCAAACCGAGGTATTCACGCCGTTCCCAGTAGCGCCGGTTGTGCCGGCACTGGAAGCCGGGGCGGGCGAAGTTGCTGATCTCGTAACGGCGGTAGCCGTCTTCCTCCAGCATCCGGGCGGCTCGCCGCCAGCGGCGCTCAACCTCGTCGTCCTCCGGTAGGACAACGGTGTCGGCGGCCACCCGCTCCGCCAAGAGCGTGCCTTCCTCGACGGACAGGGGATAGAGGGAGACATGCTCCGGGGAAAGGCGGATGGCCTGGGCGACGCTGTCGCGCCATTCCTCTTTCTCCCCCGGCAACCCCAGGATCAGGTCCAGACTGAGGTTGGTGAATCCGGCCGCCCGGGCCGCCGTAACGGCTTCCCGGCTCTCTTCGGCCGAATGGATGCGGCCCACTCCCACCAATAGGCAGTCGTGGAAGGACTGAACCCCCAGGCTCAGGCGGTTGAAACCGGCCGCGCGCAAAGCCGCCAGGCTTTCCCGGTCCACCGTTCCGGGGTTGGCCTCGACGGTAATCTCCGCATCCTGGCTGAGCGCGAATCGCCCCTTGACCTCCCCCAGGATGCCCGCCAAATCTTCCGCCGAGTGGACGGTCGGCGTGCCGCCCCCGCAATACACGGTGTCCACCAAGCCAGCCTCCGCCGCCCGGATTTCGGCCCCCAACGCCCGCAGGTAGCGGGAGCGGCTCCCGGTGTCCGGGGCCGGGACGGAGTTGAAATCGCAGTAGGCGCACTTTTTCCGACAGAAAGGGAAGTGGAGATAGAGTCCCAACTTTCCGCTTTCAGTCGTCAAGTTTTAGGATGGCGGTGAAGGCCTGCCGGGGGATCTCCACACTACCCAAACGCTTCATTTTTTCCTTCCCCTCTTTTTGCTTGGCCAACAGTTTCTTCTTGCGGGTGATGTCGCCGCCGTAGCACTTCGCCAAAACGTCCTTGCGCATGGCCCGGACCGTCTCCCTGGCCAGCACCCGCCCACCGATGGCCGCCTGGATGGGAATCTCGAACATCTGGCGGGGAATCAATTCGCGGAGCCGTTCGACCATGGCCTTGCCCCGGGCGTAGGCCTTTTTCCGGTGGACAATCGAAGAAAAGGCGTCCACGGACTCGCCGTTTAAGAGGATATCCACCTTGACCAGGTCGGACTCGGCGTAGTCGCGCCAGCGATAGTCCAAGGTGGCGTAACCGCGGGAGCGGGACTTCAACTGGTCGAAGAAGTCGTACATGATTTCCCCCAAGGGCAGTTGGTAGATCAGCGCCACCCGCTCCCCCTCCAGGTACTCCATGTTCTCCTGCAGACCCCTCCGTTCCTGGATCAACTCCATCACCGGACCCACGTGGGCGGCGGGTACGATGATCCGGGCCTCCACCACCGGCTCTTCCAACTTGAGCGTATCTCCCGGCGAGGGCAGGTCCACCGGGTTATGGATGGTGAGCACGTCCCCACCGTTCAGGGTCACCCGGTAGGGCACGCTGGGGGCGGTGGCCAATATGGACAAGCCGTACTCCCGCTCCAAGCGTTCCATGACGATCTCCAAGTGGAGGAGGCCCAGGAAACCAGCCCGGAAACCGAAGCCCAGGGCCGCCGAGGTTTCCGGCTCGAAACTGAGGGCGGCATCGTTCAACTGCAATTTCTCCAACGCTTCCCGCAGCTCGCCGTAGTCGTCGGAATCCACCGGGTACAGCCCGGCGAAGACCATGGGCACGGCGGGCCGGTAGCCGGCCAGGGGCTCGGGCGGCGCCCCCCGGCCCAGTTCGGCCACGGTGTCGCCCACCCGGGCGTCCCGGACGCTCTTGATGGCCGCCGCCAGGTAGCCGACCTCGCCGGGTTGCAGGGCCTCGGCGGGAACCGGCTCCGGACGGAAGTAGCCCACCTCATTGACGGTGAATTCGGTTTGGGTGCCCAGGAAGCGCACCTTGGCGCCGGGGCGGAGGACGCCTTCCATCACGCGCAGGTAGGGAACGACCCCCTTATATTGGTCGAAGCGGGAGTCGAAAACCAAGGCGCGAAAGGAGCGTTCCGAACTGCCGCCGGGAGGCGGCACTCTACCTACCACGGCCTCCAAAATGTCCCTTACCCCAACGCCCTCCTTGGCCGAGGCCAGGATGACCTCGCCGGGGAGGAAACCCAGTTCTTCCAGTTCGCGGGTCACGCGGGCCGGGTCGGCGCTGGGGAGGTCGATTTTGTTGATGACCGGGATCATGGTCAGGTTGGCCTCCAGGGCCAGGTGGTAGTTGGCGACGGTCTGGGCTTCGACGCCTTGGCTTGCGTCCACCACCAGGATGGCGCCTTCGCAGGCGGCCAGCGACCGGGAGACTTCGTAGGTGAAGTCCACGTGCCCCGGCGTGTCCAGGAGGTTCAAGACGTAGGGCCGCCCGTCGGCGGCGGTGTAGTCCATGCGGACCGCCTGGGCCTTGACCGTGATGCCGCGCTCGCGCTCAATTTCCAACCGGTCCAGGACCTGATCCTGCATGTCCCGCTTGGCGATGGTGGCGGTGATCTCCAGGAAGCGGTCAGCCAGGGTGGACTTGCCGTGGTCGATGTGGGCGATGATGCAGAAGTTCCTGATGTGCGAAGAAACCCGCTCTGCTATTGGCTTCCTTGCCCCCTTCCCTCTCTCGCGGTAACAGACGGTAACAGCGCGCGGGGACGGTTGAAAATTCGTTCCATGGCCTCGACGGCCTCCTTTTGCATGTCAGGGAGGACGTGAGCGTAAATATCCAGGGTCGTCCTGATGGTCGAATGACCCAGCCTTTCGGAAACCACTTTAACTTGCACCCACGCTTTGAGCAGGAGGGTTGCATGGGTATGGCGAAGGTCATGGAACCGGATGCGGGGAACCCCGGCCTTTGCGGACCAGGTATGCATAGATAGCTCAACCTGGGTATTGTGCAGCGGCGTCCCCTGCCGGGTGCAGAAGACCAATCCATTATCCTCCCACTTGGGGCCTATTGCAAGCCGCTCTTCCATCTGGCGCTTGCGATGGGCCTTTAATAATGTCGTCGTCGCCGTGTCCAAGGGAATTTGCCGCCGGGAACCTGTGGTCTTAGGTGGCCGGAGAACACTCTTTTGCCCCCTTATCCGCACCAATGCCCGGCATACCGAAACCGTGCCCTTGACAAGGTCCACGTCTTGCCACTTCAACCCCAAGAGTTCCCCTTGCCTCATTCCGGTGGCCAAAGCCAAGGCGAAGAGAGGATGAAGCCTGGTGCCGGCTTTCGTTTGCTCTAAAAACCTGGCGGTTTCCTCTTCGGTCCAGGCATGTAGCCCCCGCTTGTCTTTTTTAGACGAAGGAGACTTGACACCTTCGGACGGATCGCGGGGAAGCATATCCCACTTGACCGCTTGCCGTAGGGCACAGCGGAATACTGCATAGACGCTCCGCTTAGTGGTGGGAGCCAGTTCCGCCGGTAATCCATTTGCCGCCCTTTGCACGTCCAGCCTGGTCAGTTTCGCCAAAGGCACACTACCGATGAGCTTGCGCCAATGGAGCAGGGAGGTCTTTTTATTGTCTAAAGTCCCGGCCTCCAACCCCGGCGCAACAGCCTCAAGGTAACGATCCAGGTACTCCCCCACCGTTACCTTGCCGATGTCCACGTATCCGCCGTCTTCCTGGGCCTGGGCCTCGGCCAGCATCCTGATCAGTTCGTCCTCCGCCTCTTTCTTGCTGGCAAAGGTCTTTTTCACCTGGCGACGTTTGCCTTTCTCCGTTGGGTAGTCCGCAACGGCGCTGTAGGTTATCCCTCCCTTGCGCTTGTTCTTGACGATGGAACCTCTCAAGTTCTTATCCCCCTTTCCGAAAAAACCGGACGGGGGAATCCGCGAAGGCCACGGTGATATTTCCCCCCGTCCGGGTGGTTGTCCTGCTTCCAGGCTGCGGGAGCCAGGAAAGCGCAAAACCCATGTTCCCTTCCCTCCTGAATTTCCATTTGAGGGCCGATTTTTGGCCTCAGAAAAAACTCTATGGGGGGGGAGTGTGCAGAAATAGGAACAATAGGAACAGACCCCAAGGAAGCCAAGCGCAGCAAGGGTTCGTTCCGTTCCTATTTCTGCGAAAAAATAGGAACGAGTAGGAACAAAATAGGAACAGAATCGGGAACAAAGGGAATGCTTTCCGCTTGTTCCTATTCCCGTTCCTATTTGTTCCTATTTCTTTTTGATAAATAGGAACACTACGATCCAGTAATACCAAGGTTTCTTTGATGCTGTTCCTATTGTTCCTATTTTTTTTGATACCCCCCTCCCTTATGTTTTTTCCGGCCTTAGTTCAAATGGAAATCCTCCTCCGGTTCCGCCGCAGCGGCCGCCTCGTCCTGGAAGGTCGGATTGCCAGTTCCGCCAGATTCCAAAACTCCCGCCCGAAGGTATAAGACCCTTTCGGGTTTTCCCTCACAGCGAACCCTTTTGGTCAATTGGCGTTCCTCGACACCCGCCAGCAGCCCATCCCGGTCGAGCATCCGGTGCAAGGCCCGCTCGGCCAGGGCCAAACCACCCCTGGAACGCAGGGACGCAGCGGCGAACTCATAGGCCACGCCGGGGAGGAGGTATGTTCCCCCGCCGTCAGCCCAGCCGATCTTCTTGGCCTGGTTCCCCGCCCTACCCAGGGACATTCCGGTTTCCCGGTCGCAAAGGTAGCACTCTCCGGCGGCCAAGCCCTCCCGCAGGGCCTCAAGAAATACCTGGCTTGGCTTCTCCCGCTCGATGCCCTGGCCGTGTTCCCTGGCCAGGTCCATGATTACTTCCCAGCCGGTCATCCCCAGTTCCCCGGCCCGATCCCCGTCCACGGCCCCGGCCTCCAGGGCGAAGACCAGGAAAAGCTCCAAGCCCAGGTAGAGGCTGGCCACGGCTTCGGGGAGCCGGGCATGGCCTTCCACGTGGGCCTTTTCGCGCAGTTCCTCGAACCTCTGGCGGACCCTCTCGCCCAGGTCGTCCTCCGCCTTCGGGCGCAGCCATTCCAGGTAAGCCCTGGCCGCCAGGGGCAGGATACCGGCCTTGGCCTGGAGCGCCGCCAACTTGTCCTCCCGGATGCCGCCGCGCTCAAAGGGAACGGGGAAGAGCCGGGCCAGGCCGGAGGGAGGGAGGTTGGGCCTTTGCTCCGCCGTGGCGATGATCAACCCTCTTGGGACGTAGGTGGTCCTGGCCACCAGCTTTCCGGTGCCCTGCTCGATCCGCAACCTACCCCGGCCCTGGCGGTTGCCGATGGAGCGAATGAGCCGGCTGGCCCGCTCCTCCAGTTGCCGCGCCGGGGCGTTTTGCTTTTCGGGGTTAAAGTCATCCACCACCAGGGGCAGGTCTTTGACCAGGAAGGCCCGATGCTCCAGGCGGTTGGCGCTGTCGATCCAGGACGCCGGCAGAGCGTCCTTTCCAAATTGCCCGAAGTGGCAAAGCCCAAGTCCCGCCGTGGTGGACTTGAAGGCCCCGCTTTCCCCCTCAAGCCAGAGGACCGCCGGGAATGGGAGCCACTCACACAGGACGGAGCGCCAAAGGGCGGCGTACAAGGGGAAGAGGGTTTTCTTCTCGCCCATGTCCAGAAAGGAGAGGCTGGCCCGGATCGCCTCCCGCTCCTCTTCCTCGTTCCTCTCCCCGGTCGGGAGCTGGTAAGGGGCAAGCTCCGGCTCCAGATCCACGGATGCCCGCTCCAGACCCAAGGCCCCGGTGCCGTGAAGGAAGGCCCAGCCGCCCTCGGTCTTTCTCCAGCCAAGATGTCCGTAAACGGTCCTGACGGGGATGTCGTCCCCGGAAAGCTCCTGAACGGCGGCGCGGAGATGGTCCCGCTTGCCGGTCCCCGCGGCGATCCGAACGCCCGCGCCCCATTCCTCGACCGGCCAAGTCATTGCCGAAAATCTAGAAACAGCCACCTTCACCGAGTGAAGGGGTTTCCCGCCGGCAAGTCGCCCCTCCAGGCTGAAAAAGCGTCCGGTTTCGCCGGAGCCGTCGTCAAGGATCGTCTCCTCGACGATCCGGGCGGCGAAGTTGGCCAGCTTGTGCAGCTTCTCCTCACCTGGAGAATCTCCAGGGCGAACCTGGTAAGTCGTGCCCCCGGCAACGGCGTATTGGCCATCCGGGGAGCGCCATTCCCGGTACAAGTCTTTTCCTTCCGGCTGCCAGGGGGGAACCTCTCCGGCCAGGCGCTCCAATTCCTCTCTCGTCCCCGCGGCCTGGAACCAGTCGGACACGTCCCCCTTGGGCGGGAGGCCGGGAAGCTCCAGGATGCGGACTTCCGCCGCCGCGGCGAAAAGGTGAGCGGCCACCTTCATGGCGTGAGCGCGGCCCGGCTCGTCGTTGTCGGGTAGGATGATCACCTTCGCCCCTTGCAAAGCCTGTCCATATTCCGGCTGCCACTTGCCCGCGCCGCCGGGGTTAGTGGTGGCCACCAAGCCCAGGGTGGAAAGACTGTCTGCGTCCTTCTCGCCTTCCACCAGGTGGACGGGATTGCCTTCCCTGATGCCGGCCAGAACTTCGGGCAACCGATAGAGTACCCGCCCGACGTCGCCCAAATTCCAGATAAAGCCGCCCTTCCCATCGGGGCGGCGCTGGGCGAACCTCTTGCCTGGGAACCGGCAAACCTCGAAGAGAAGCTGGCCGGTGTCGTCAACGTAAGGATAGACCTTCTCCGGCAACCCGCTCCCGGCTCCCCAGGTACGGGCCTCCTCCCGCCGGGGGAACAGGTCCTTCTTCTCCAGGGAAAGGGCCGTAAGGACCGCCTCCAGGGAACACCCGGCGAAGCAATGGAGGAGGGCCTTGCCGTCCGGGGCCTCCTTGACGGAGAGGCTGGCCCGGCGGTCCTGGTGGGCGGGGCACCTGGCCGAAAACGCGCCGGCGTGTTCCTTGACGTTCTCAAGCCGGGAAAGGACCAGATCCAGGGGGCGCGAAAATTCTCCTTGACCGGCAGATCCGGCCATGCTATTCTTGCGGTGAGATGCTTGCTCGGCGGCTTTCTGGCCGAGACGCGGCCCTTCTGGAAGTGAAGGGGCCGCTTTTTTGTTGTCCATGGTTAGCCTCCCGCATAATAATATTGGGTTTTTTCGCTTGGTTGGCTGCCGCAGTAGAACCGCTTCTAGATCCGGATGAAAATGGGGAGGCAGGGAATTACCCTCCTCCCCAAAAACAGATCCTCCAACCTCGGGCTGGCCTGCGGACAACTCCCTTAATTTTGCCCCTTGGTGAAGCTGGGTCTTCCCCGTTGCCGTATTGCTTCCCTTTGTGCCTCGCTCATCTGCCTCGGAGGACTGACTTTCACCCATTTTTTCTCAACTTCATATTCCTTCCCGAACACCCGCCCGACCGGCGTATTCTCCACCCGAACCGGCTTAATCCCTTTGGCCTCCAAACGCCTCATAAGCGCCTGGTCGCAAGTCCAGATAATTGCCTTGCCTGGTGTCTGATCGTACCGGATGATGGTTTCAAGTTCGTCGCGGGTAAATGAATCCGTTCCCGTCATGTTATTTCCTCCTTGTTGGCAAGCAAAAACCCCGCCTTTTGGGCAGGGCCTGGTTGGTTGGGCCTTGTTCGGTGCGGTTATCCCCTGGTTTGCTCCAAAGCGGTTAGGCGCTTTTCGTGATCTTTTTGGGTTCTCCTCATGGTCTTGAAAATATCAGCCGCCTTATGGCCCTGGTCGAAAGCCTCACCAATTGCGGTATTGATACCCTTGACGGATTCTTCGTGTATGTCTTCGACCATTTTCTTGGTGGTTGCTAAATCTCTCTCAACACCTGAAACTTTGATCTTTAGGTAATCAACCTCGCCTCTAATGGTGTGCAACTCGGCCATGATCGGCTTGCCAAATCGCTCCTCGAACCTTTCCTCTGCTTGATCCAAGTAACCTTTGAATCTCTCCTCTGCCGTATCCACGGCGGACTTAATGAAACCCATCACCTGTTGTAACTGCTCGTCATCCACGCCGATCCGCTCCTTCCGTTGGTGGTAATATTCGCCGTTTGGCGGCGGTTTCCTTCGGCCATCCCTTGCTTGTTGGCCGGGCCTCTCACCCCGGCGGGTTCGCTGTGCGCGTACTATTCGCC
>JAJZBP010000248.1 GCA_021798855.1 Bacillota bacterium | reverse complement strand
CCGATCCGGCGGCCAAGCCCCTGGGGGGAGGGCCAAGATTCATCACCTATTTTGAGAATTCCGGTGATGCCCAGGCCCCGGGTTCGTTTCCGGGACTGCGGGCGCACCACGCCGTGATCGATACGATCATGCCGCTCTGGTTCAACGTGAACGCCGCGGGAAACGTGGTCAACTCCCGGGTTGACGCGGCGGTCAGCGACTATGCCAGAACCCATAAGATTCACGTTGAACCGATGTTCGTCAACCTGGGGTATCGGATGCTGACGACATCGTCGGCCCGGCAGAGGACGGCGGCCAACATCAGCCAAACGGTTATCAGCATGGGATTCGCCGGAGCGGATGTGGACTTCGAACTGCTGCCGCCGACCGTGCGAACCGATTATAACCTGTTCATAAAATTACTGGCCACCAAAATGCATGGGGCGGGCAAGGTGCTGTCGGTAACGGTGTTTCCCAAGCCGGGGGTCAGCTACGGCGTGGCCGGCGCAGATGATTACCGCTCTTTGGCCCAATCCGCCAACTACTTGGTGCTGATGGCCTACGATAACCACTCGGACAGTTCCGGTCCCGGGCCGGTCGCTCCCATTCCCTGGGTGCGGGCCGGCCTCCTGTACGCGTTGAAGAAAGTGCCACCATCCAAATTGGTGTTGGCCGTTGGACAGTACGGTTACAACTGGGACACCTCTACCGGGGTTACCCATTACGTTTCGACCTTGGGTGCCAAACTATTGGCGAAGTCCAGGGCGATACCGGTCCAATGGAACTCCGGAGTGGGCGAGGCCCATTACCAATACGGCGGTCATATCGTTTGGTTCCAGAACACCCGCTCCCTGGCCTTGGAACTGGGTTTGGTTCGGCAATACCACCTGCGGGGTTATGCCCTCTGGCGACTCGGCTTCGAGACGCCGGGATTTTGGAATCAGGTGGCCAAGAACCTGAAATAGCCGGCCGATGCGGTTTTATGCAATACGAGCGCGAAAACCTCAAGCAAGGAGGTTTTTTTTTGCGCCTTACGCATAGAAAGATCGTAACTGGAAAAGAAGGGGGGGAGGCCAGGGTGGATGAAACCGGAAAAGGGCATGTCCTTAACCTGAACAATCGCAAGAGTATAACGGTATCGGGGATCAAGGCCGTCAGCACTTTCGACCCGGAAAAGATCGTATTGGAAACCGTTTTGGGTACTTTGGCGATCAAAGGGGAAAACCTCTTTGTGCAAAAGTTGGATCTGCTGGAAGGGAGTTTTGTCGTGGAAGGGAAAATTAACAGCCTTTGGTACGAGACGGGCGGCGCGTCCAAGAGGATGCAGGGTGTAAGCACTTGGCGGCGGATCTTCGGTTGAGACCCGAACGGCGGCAATGGATATGAGTTTGGGCACGCAGGTCTACGCGTTGGACTGGGCCGTTGTCGGAGGGATGATGGTCGGGTTCTGGGACGACTGCGTGCGGAAATGGCGAGTTCAGGCCAAACCCCGGCGGACCTGTGCGGCCTTGGGCGATTGCCTGTTGGTCGCCTTGGCGGCTTCCACGTTGTTGGCCAGTCTATTTTTCGGCAACTGGCTGGCTTTGCGTCTGTACGCTGTGGTTGGGTGGGGGGGCGGGTACGCCGCTTACCGGCACCTCGGTAGTCCCTTTGTTTCCCCGCTGTTGGAAAGGCCTTTGCGCTTGATGGTGGCCGGCGGGAGTTTTTTGAGGCGGTGTCGTCCTTTGAGTAAAAGGAGCAGGAATTGAAAAAGACTTGGCGAATTGCTTAATCCCAACGATGGGTGTATATATTTTGTATAAAGGGTGTAATAAAAAGCGGGCTTAAAGGGAGCCGAATTTGATGCGCGTCGAAATCCGTGGAGTGGAGCAACTGAGCTTTCGGGAGAGGCAGGTGGTGGCGCTGAAGGAAATGGGGGTTTCGGCGGACGAGATTGGGCAACGCCTTACGTTGAGTCCGGGAACGGTGGCCACTTTTTTCAACCGGGCGCGAAGCAAAGGTTATCAGGTGGTGATCGTCTTGGAAGGCGATCCGTTGGGGTTGACGGGAAAGGATGGGGGCGATGGGGAGGGGGCTTAAGGCGGGGTCGGCGGGACGCCGGCGAAAGGTGCGCGCGTTTGTCGTCGCCCTCGTGCTCGGCTATTTTATGTTTTTACTCGGAAAGGCGGAAATCGACCTTTACATGCTCAACCGGCGGACGGCGGCGGCGGAGCGATCTCTGAGTGCGCTGCAGGGACGCAACCGCTCCTTGGCGGTCAAGTTGCGCTCCTTGGCGGGAGCCGGCGCGGCGCGCAAGGGCTGGGCGAACCAATCCGGGGAAATACTTTATCGGATGGAGAATCGTCCAAGCGGGTGAGCCATCGGGCTTGACAAAAGACAGCGTTTGTCTATAATAAACAAACGATAATGATTATCATTATCTTAACGTGGGAGGAGGCTGGTTTCTATGACCTTTTCGGCAACGGTGTTGTTGGGTGCGATCGCGGGACTGACGATTTTCTTTGGGTTGCCTTTTGCCGTGCTGCGGCCGTCGGGAACAGGGACCGTCGCCTTTTTGAACGCGATAGCCACCGGAGTTTTGTTTTTCCTCCTCTTCGACGTTTTAGACCAGGCGAACAGGCCAATCGCTGCAGCGGTGGTCCAGCGACAGGGAAATTGGCTGCCCCTTTTGGGTTTGCTCCTGGGAGGAGTGGGTGTTGGCTACCTGGGGCTGATCGTTTACGAGAACGGGGTGAGAGGGCAGCGACCGCCGCAGGTTCTCGGGAGTGGGGGCAGGCAATTGGCCACCAACATCGCCCTGGGGATCGGGATGCACAATTTTTCCGAGGGGTTGGCCATCGGTGGTTCGGCCAAGGCCGGGGCGATCGGGCTGGCCATGACTCTGATCATCGGCTTCGGCTTACACAACGTCACCGAAGGCTTCGGGGTGGCGGCTCCCCTGGTGGGTAAGAGAACGCCCTGGCGTCTGTTGGTTGCCCTGGGTCTGTTGGCGGGTGGCCCGACTTTTCTGGGGACCATCGTCGGCTACAGCTTTTACTCTCCGTCCTTGGCGATTCTGTTCCTGGCTCTGGCTGCGGGAGCCATAATGTATGTTATCGGTGAACTTTTCCACGTGGGACGTAAGTTGGGTGAGCCGACCTGGACCGGTTGGGGGATTTTCCTCGGTTTTGCCGCGGGCTATCTGACCAATTTGTTGCTCACGGCGGCCGGGGCATAGTGCGAAAAAATTTGGCTGAAGTCTGGCTAAACACCTTGACAGGATGCATCTGATTTTCATAAAATAGAAGGCATCCATTCGTTTAAATAAAAGGGGAAGCAGCAAAGTTT
>JAJZBP010000247.1 GCA_021798855.1 Bacillota bacterium | reverse complement strand
GATCTGCTCTGCGAAGGGGCCATTCTCGCCGGCGGGCGCAGTTCACGGATGGGCGCGGACAAGGCCCTCCTCCCGTTGGACGGGGTTCCCCTGGGCCTGCGGGTCGCCGGGAACATGGCCGGAGTTCTCGGCCGACTTTTTTTGGTGGGCGGCGATCCGGTCCGCCTCAGATCCTTGGGGTTACCCGTCGTCCCCGACGTCCGGGGGGGACGGGGTCCGCTCTCCGGCATCCACGCCGCCCTGCGGGCGGCGCGGGGGGATTGGTGCGTCGTGGTCGCCTGCGACCTGCCTTTTTTGCCGGCGGCGTTTTTCGCCACCCTGGTCGGCGTGACCGAAGCCGGCCCGTGGGACGCGGTCGTCCCGCTGGTGGGAGGCCGTCGCCAGACCACCGCAGCGGCCTATGCCAAGAGCGCCCTGCCCCGGTTGGAGGAGGCCCTGGAGGCGGAGCGCCCACGCACGGTTGACCTTTTGTCCCGTTGGCGGGTGCGTTACCTGACGGAGGGCGACTTGGCGGGTTGCGGCGATCCGGTTGGGATCTTTCGCAACGTCAACACGCCGGGCGACCTGGAAGAGGCCCGCAAACACCTGGAAGGGGAGGAATGACCATGTTGACCCTTGCGGAGGCGCGGACAGCCATCCTGGCAGCGGTTCGCCCGGTGGGAACCGAGGAAACCGCCCTGGCGGAAAGCCTGGGCCGGGTGGCCGCGGGGGATCTGGTGGCCGGGCGGGGGTTGCCCCTGTTCGACCGGTCCGCCATGGACGGCTACGCCCTGCGCAGCGCCGACACCGCCGGCGCTGCTCGGGAAAAGCCGGCCACCCTGAGGGTGGTCGGGATGCTTCCGGCCGGTGGCCGGTGGGAGAACTCCTTGGAACGGGGGCAGGCCCTGCGGATCTTAACGGGGGCGCCCCTGCCGCCGGGCGCCGACGGCGTGGAGATTCAGGAGGCGGTGGATAGGGACGGCGAACAGGTCCGCCTGCACCGTTTTGTTCCGGCGGGGGCGAACGTGGTGCCGGCGGCCTCGGAGGTCGCCGCGGGGAGCGTTCTTTTGCCGGGGGGGGCGGTTTTGATTCCGCCCGCCCTGAGTCTGCTGGCCGCCGAAAGGCAGAGCAAAATCCGGGTGTACCGCCGCCCCAGGGTCGCCGTCTTCTCCACGGGGGACGAGTTGGCGCCGCCGGGGGTGGAACCGGGTCCCGGGCGCATTCCGGACCAAAACGGGATCACCCTGGTGTCCTTGGTTTGGGAGGCGGGGGCCGAGGTCGCCTTCCTGGGGATCGCCCCCGACGACCCGAGCGCGGTGGCCCATTTTCTGCGCCAAGCCGCCGGTTACGACCTGGTCGTTTCCTCCGGAGGGGTGTCGGTGGGGGACCGGGACCACCTGCCGGCGGTGCTCGAACAGTTGGGAGCGGCCGTCGTCTTTCGCGGGGTGCGGATGCGTCCCGGGCGCGCCTGTCTGGGGGCCGTCTTGAACGGCGCTCCGGTGCTGGCCCTCTCCGGCAACCCGGGAGCGTCCTACCTGGGCTTTCAGCTTTTGGGGAGGCCGCTTTTGCGCAAACTGGGTGGCCACCGGCACCTATTCCGGCCGGTGTGCCGGGTGCGTTTGGCCCAAGGCTATCCCAAGCCGTCCCCCCACCAGCGCTTTTTAAGGGCCAAATTGGTGGAAACAGTTGACGGCTACCTGGCCCACCTGGAAAAAGGCCAGGGGTCGGCGGATATGGTCAGTTTCCTGGGGGCCAACGCCTTGGCGGTGCTCCCGGCGGGCAGCGGGCCGCTGGAAGCCGGCGCCCAGGTGGAGGCCATCCGGCTGGACATGGCGGAAAATAACTAAAAAGTGCTTGGCGAATTTTGTGATAGCATGAAAAATTGCTCAGAGTGCGGAAAAGTAAAGGCATAAGGCGGTGGCAAATGTGCGCTACCTGCGCTATAAGAAAGACGGGGCGGCGGCTTACGGCCTTTTGACGGACGAGGACACGGTCTGGGAGATCCGGGGGGACATTTTCGCGGAGCATGAACCGGGCCGAGAGTTCGGGTTGGACGAGGTGACCCTGTTGTCGCCCGTGCAACCGGGCAAGGTGGTCTGCGTCGGTTTGAACTACCGGCGGCATGCCGTGGAAATCGGTCTGCCCCTGCCCCCGGAACCGGTCATCTTCTTGAAACCGCCTTCGGCGGTGGTCGGGCCGGGGGAGCCGATCGTCCATCCCACGGTCAGCCGACACCTGGAGTACGAGGGGGAACTGGCCGTGGTGATCGGCCGCCGGGCGACGGGCATCCCGCCCGAGCGGGCGGGGGAGCACATCTTCGGCTACACCTGCGCCAACGACGTGACCGCCCGGGATCTCCAACACACGGACCGGCAGTGGGACCGGGCGAAGGGATTCGACACCTTTTTGCCCCTCGGTCCCTGGGTGGTCACCCAAGACCTGGCACCATGGCGCATCCGCACCATCCTCAACGGCGCGGTGCGGCAGGACGCTTCCAGCGCGGAGATGGTCTTCAGCGTCGCCCAGGTCGTCAGTTTCATCAGTGGGGTGATGACCCTCTATCCCGGCGACGTGGTCCTGACGGGCACCCCGCCGGGCACCGGTCCCCTGGTGGATGGCGACCGGCTGGAGGTGCGGATCGAGGGCATCGGAGGCTTGCTAAACCCGGTAATCTCGCAGGAAAAACGTTTATAGGCGTTGGCGGTCTTTTTTCCTCGCTTTTTCCCGATGTTGCTCTTTGGGGCATTGACATCTGGCCGTCTTTTGCTACAATGCTCTGTGTTACCAAAAAATTAAGAGGGGGCTGATAATGAAATGAACGCCCTGGGCCGGCACATCTTAGCCGAGGTTTATGGCTGCGAACCTAACATCCTCAATGACCCGGAGAAGGTGGAAAAGGTTATGGTCGCAGCGGCTTTGACGTCCGGAGCAGAAGTACGGGAAGTTGCCTTTCATAAATTCAGTCCGCAAGGCGTCAGTGGGGTGGTGGTCATCTCGGAGTCCCACCTGGCCATTCATACGTGGCCGGAACTGGGTTATGCGGCGGTGGACGTCTTCACCTGTGGGGATCGGGTCGATCCCTGGGACGCCTGTAACTATATAGTGCAGCATTTCAAGGCTGAAAGAGTTACGGCGGTGGAAACCAAACGGGGTCTTGGGTTCGTGGAAGTGGAAGAAAAAAGCGCGGTGGCGGGTTAGGGAGGCGGAGCCGAGGACTCCCTGTCGGCGTGGACGGCAGGGGTGAGTAGCAGCAGGTGAAATGCCAAATAAGTTAGGTATAAATATTTAATACTTGCAACCATTAGTTGCTTGGATTATAATAAAAATGTCATGGAAAGAATATTTCCCCTCAATGAGGCGGCCA
>JAJZBP010000246.1 GCA_021798855.1 Bacillota bacterium | reverse complement strand
CAAAACCTACGGCAGATACAATTAACTTTCGGTAAAGGGGGTCGATGTTGATGGCCAGCTTCCAGGAATGCTGCGAACAGTTGAAGGACGGCGTCATCAATTACAACCGGGATCAGGTGGCCAAGGCGGCGCAGGAAGTGGTGGACCGGGGCTACAACGCCCACGAGGCCGTCTTCGACGGCATGGTGGCGGGCATGCAGGTGGTGGGCAAGTACTACGAGGACCAGTACTACTTCGTCCCCGAAATGTTGATGTGCGCCCAGGCGCTGTACGCCGGCCTGGACATCCTGAAACCGCACATCCCCAAAAAGGACTTTGGGGTCAAGGGCCAGGTCGTGATCGGCGTCGTCCAGGGCGACGTGCACGACATCGGCAAAAACATCGTCAAGGTGATGTTCGAAGTGGCCGGATTCGACGTCCACGACCTGGGCCGGGACGTCCCCCTGGATGAGTTCGTGAAGGAACAACTGAAGACCGATTCCGACATGGTTTGCCTTTCGGCGATGATGACCACCACCATGTACGGAATGCGCGAAGTGATTCGCAAGATCAAGGAGAAAAACCCCAAGTGCCGGATCATGATCGGCGGGGCTCCCGTGACCGAGGATATCGCCGGCAAGTGGGGCGCCGACGGTTATGCCACCGACGCCAACAATGCTCTGCGCGAAGCCATGCGGATGTTGGCCGCCCTGAAGGAAATGTACGATCAGGGCAAGGCCGGCTAGGGACCGCGCCGAAGTGGGACGAAGCCAAGCGGCGGGCGGTTATCCCGGAGTGTTGCCCGTCGCTTCTTCTTCCCTCGCACTTTAATGGCGGGGAGGGGTTCGGGAAGTATGGCGACCTTCTTGGCCAAATGCGGCATGGACCGGGACGAACTGGCCCGGGAGTACCTGCAAACGGTAGCCCAAGCCGGATTCAAGGGAAACGCGTTGCCGGCAAAAGAAGTCGAAGTGTTGGATTCCATCCAATTGAAATGCCAGATCCCCCTTTGCGAAAGCTACGGGGAGCGGCGGGTCTGCCCACCCCATCTCCCACCCCTGGAGACTTTTCGCCGCGCCCTCCTGGACTATGAAACGGTGTTCGTCCTGTCCATGGAAGTGGCGGTTGCGGAAATCCGGGGACACGAACCCGAACTGCGCTTGGACGACTTCGTGCGGCAATCGGAGGGTTGGGCGCTGGGCAAGGGATGTTACTGGGCCTTCGGCTTGGGGGGAGGAAGTTGCTACCGCTGCAAGTCCTGCAACATGTCCATACCCTGCCCCCACCCTTTCCTGCCCCGCCCCAGCCCGGAAGGGCTGGGCATAGACATCACCCACCTCTCCCGCGCCGCCGGCTACCCCATCAATTGGCCGCCGGGGGAACGCGTCAATTACTTCGGCCTGTTTTTCCTTTAGTTTGGCCAAATACCAACCACAAGGGAGGTGCGCCTCGCGGGGACGTCGAAACCCCGCAAGAGGCGATACTGTGAGCAAATTGAGCGCCAGGGAAAGGGTTCTCGAACAACTGGCCGGCCGTCCCGTGGACCGGCCCACGTGTTACAGCGGGATGGGCAACGCCACCACCGCCGGTTTGGAAAAGCTCGGTTTGCGCTTTGCGGAAGTCCACGGCGACCCGGCCAAAATGGCCGCCCTGGCGGCCTCATCGGTGGAGCTTTTCGGCTACGAGGCGGCGGTGGCGCCCTTCGACCTCTGCGTGGAAGCCGAAGCCTTGGGTTGCCGGATGAACACCTACGAATCCTTGGACGCCCTCCTGTACCCCACCATCAAGGAAAAGGCCATCAAAAGCCAAGAGGAAATCTCCCGGTTTGCGGTTCCATCCGACCTGCGGCAACGGGGACGCATCCCCATCATCCGGGAGGCCCTGCGCCAATTGCGGGCCGGCGTGGGCCGGGAGGCCGCCGTGGGCACCTACCTCCTGGGTCCCTTCACCCTGGCCGGACAATTGATGGAACTGGATCAACTCTTCATGCTGTCCTTGGGGGAACGGGAGTTGATCCGAGGGTTATTGCGCAAACTCACCCCCGTCGTCGTGGAATTGGCCGAAGACTTTCTGCAGGCGGGCGCCGATTTCATCACCATTCGGGAAATGGGGGCAGCGTCGGATATTTTGAGTCCACGCGCCTTCCAGGACCTCGTGCAGCCCCTGCTGCAGGAGATTGCCTCCCGGATCAGCGGGCCTAAAATTCTGCACATCTGCGGCCAAACGGACAAGATCGTTGAAATGATGGCCGGTTGCGGTTATGACGCCCTTTCCGTGGAGCAAAAAAACGACGTTTCGGCCACCCGTACCAAGATCGGTTCCGGCCCTCTTGTCTTCGGCAACCTGGATGCCTTCAACCTGCTGGTCAAGGGCTCGCCCGGCCAGGTTCGCGAAGCCGTGCAGGCGGCCCTGGACGCGGGGGTGGACTCGATTTGGCCCGGTTGCGACATTTGGCCGGAGGCAAAGTTGGAAAACCTTCAGGCGATGGTGGAAACCACCAATTCGGAGGGAGCCGGACGGTGGCACCGCAACGGCCACCCGTCTGCGGCTCTGGCCGGAGGCGGCTGAAAAAAAGGAGCGCAAACGACTTGGAAACCGGTGTCGCGGATGCCCCCCGAACGAAATCGCCCGCTTCCCTGCGGTTGACCGTCCTGTTGGGCTTTTTGGGTTCCGGAAAAACCACCATGCTGCTGGCCATGTCCCGTTACCTGGTGTCCCAGGGACGACGGGTGGCCATTGTCGTCAACGAAGCGGGCAAGGTGCCCATCGACGGGAGTGTCCTCGGCACCTCCACCAACCGGGTGCGGGAGATCTTCGGAGGTTGTTTTTGCTGCCAACTGGCCGGCAGCCTTTTGGAAACCCTCCAGGAAGTGCGGCGGGACCTGGATGTGGACCGGGTCTTCCTGGAGCCTTCCGGTTTGGCCGATCCGAGCCAGATCAAGAGCCTGGCGGAAACCGCCGGCCTCCCCACCCGGCACGTGGCGGTGTTGGACCTGGAAAGATTGGAATTTCTGCGGGAGGTCATCACTCCCTTGGTGAACAACACCCTCCTGGCGGCCGACATCGTCCTCTTGAACAAGGCGGACCTGGTCACGACGGAGGTCGTCCGGGAGGCCGAAGCCTTCGTGCGCGAGACCAGACCCGACGTGCCGGTGCGGGTTCTGTCGGCCAGCAAGGGGATGGATCGTTCGCTCTTGGAGGAGGTCTTGGCGGAATGAGCCTGATGCCGCCGTCCGCCACCCATTCCTTCAGTTTCCGCCTGCCCCCCGGTGCGGACGGAGGACAGGCGCTGCAGGAAGCCGTCGCCGGTTGGTCGGCGGCCCTGCGCCCCTTCCTCGGCCACGTCAAGGGGTCGGCCCAAGGCCCCGGAATTTTCCTTTATGCCTCC
>JAJZBP010000245.1 GCA_021798855.1 Bacillota bacterium | reverse complement strand
GGCAGACGGCTTCGCACTCCCCACAACGCGTGCACTTGAGCGGGTCGATCTTGTGGATCACCTTGGCCCGCCCGGTGATGGCATCGGCCGGGCAGACCTTCAAGCATTTGGTGCAGCCCGGACACTTGTCCGCGATCACCCGATAAAAACGCAATTGGGTACAGACATCAGCCGGACAACGTTTTTCCACCACGTGCGCCCGATACTCGTCGGCGAAGTAACGCATGGTGCTGAGGACAGGGTTGGGCGCCGTTTGCCCCAAGGCGCATAGGGACGCCCCCCGCATGACCACGGCCAGATGTTCCATCAACTCCAGGTCGGCTTCCTCACCCTTCCCGGAGGTGATCCGCTCCAGGGTCTCCCACATGCGAACCGTCCCCTCCCGGCAGGGAACGCACTTCCCACATGATTCCTTTTGCAAAAAATCAGCAAAGAACTTGGCAAAGTCCACCATGCAGGTATCCTCATCCAGCACCACCATGCCGCCCGAACCCATCATGGCCCCGGCGGCCACCAGGGATTCATAGTCAACCGGCGTGTCCAGAAGGGATGCCGGTAGGCACCCGCCGGACGGTCCACCGATCTGCACCGCCTTGAACTTCTTTCCTTCCACGATGCCGCCGCCCAAATCGAAAATGATCTCACGCAGGCTCGTCCCCATTTCCACTTCCACCAACCCCGTGTTGGCCACCTTGCCGGTCAGAGCAAACACCTTGCTGCCTTTGCTTTTCTCCGTGCCGAAAGCGGCAAAGGCCGCCCCCCCCTGGTTGATGATCCAAGGCACGTTGGCATAGGTTTCGACATTGTTGTTGTTGGTCGGGCACCCCCACAGGCCCTTATTGGCCGGAAAGGGCGGGCGGGACCGGGGCATTCCCCGTTCCCCCTCAATGGAGGCGATCAGCGCGGTCTCTTCCCCGCAAACGAAGGCCCCCGCCCCCTCCTTCAAGTGAATATGGAAGGAGAGGTTTCTCCCCATGATGTCCTTCCCGAGGTATCCTTTCGCTTCGGCCTGGGCGATGGCCGTACGCAACCGGCGAACGGCCAGGGGGTACTCGGCCCGCACGTAAATGTACCCCTCGTCGCTACCGATGGCATGGGCGGCAATGGCCATGCCTTCCAGCACGCTGTGGGGATCTCCCTCCAAGACGCTCCGGTCCATGAAAGCTCCCGGATCACCCTCGTCCGCATTGCAGATGAGATACTTCTTCGTGCCCTCAGCCGCCCGGGCAAAACCCCACTTCAGGCCGGTGGCAAAGCCTGCTCCGCCCCTGCCCCTCAGTCCCGAGAGTTTGACCTCATCGATCACCCGCTCCGGCGGCATAGACAAAGCCTTGGCCAAAGCGGTGTAACCGCCCCTTCCCAGGTAATCTTCCAGCCGTTCGGGATCGATCAGGCCACAATTACGCAGGACGATCCGTCGCTGGCGAGAGAAAAACGGCAACTCCGGATACAATTCGGCATCGCCCCTGATCGTCCCAACCACCCACTCGCCGACCGGGACTCCCCCCACGACGTGCTCCGCCAGGATCCGCTCCACCATTTCCGGAGTCACGTGGCCGTAGGTCACCCGCGGTGCCCCCGGCATGACCACATCCAGCAACACTTCATGCTCACACATCCCGATACAACCGGTGCGGGAAAGTTCCGTAGCGAGTCCCAGTTTCGCCGTTTCCCTGGCCACGGCGTTCCACACTTCCCCGGCGCCGGCGGCCAAGCCGCAGGTTCCCATGCCCACTATGATCCTTCCCGGCGCCGTCTCCGGCAAAGCCATTGCCATTTTAATTCCTCCGTCTCAAGCCGATTTCTGTGCCGCTTCCGCGTCTTGGGCGCCGGCCGGTTCCATCTCGGCGTCCGCCGGCCCATCCACCCTTACCGCGCAGGCTTTGAACTCCGGCGTGCCGGCCATCGGATCCAAAGCGTCATTGGTCAACACATTGGTCGGTGTCTCCCAATGGTGGAAAGTCATGAAGACCGTCCCGGGGGGGACATCCTCCGTCACCCTGGCTCTTACCTCCAGGGAACCCCGCCGGGAAGTCACCCGCACCCTCTCCCCGTCGTTTACCCCCAGGGCCGCCGCATCGGCGGGGTTGATCTCCAACCGCTCTTCGGGCAACATTTCCTCCAACCCGACCGAATGCCTGGTTTGGGTGCCGGTATGGTAATGGTAAAGGCGCCTTCCCGTGGTCAGCACCAGCGGGTATTCGTCGTCCGGCACCTCGGCCGGCGGAACGTGGTCGACCGGCACGAGCTTTGCTTTGGAGCGGACGACGGGGTCGCTGTGCAGGTCCAGGTGCAAAATGGAGGTGCCGGGATGATCGGGAGAAGGACAGGGCCACTGGATGCCCGCTCCCTCCAAGCGGGCATAGGAAATGCCCGCCATGATCGGGACCAGAGATGCCATTTCGCCCCAAATTGCCCCGGCGTCGGGGTAATCCATCGGATACCCCAGTCGGCTGGAAAGGTCGGCGATTATCCGCCAGTCCTGTCTGGCCTCCCCCGGCGGCTCCACCGCCCGGCGCACTCGCTGCACTCGCCGCTCGGTGTTGGTGAACGTACCCTCGGTCTCCCCCCAGGCCGCAGCAGGCAAAACCACGTCGGCCATTTTGGCCGTATCGGTCAGGAAGATATCCTGCACCACCAGGAAGTCCACCGCCTCCAAGGCCCTGCGGCAGTAGTTGGCGTTGGCGTCGGAGACAACCGTATTCTCCCCCATGACGTAAAGGGCCTTGATCTTGCCCTCAACGATTTCTTCCATGACCACCGTCTTGTTCAAACCGACCTGGTCGGACAAGGCAACCCCCCAAGCTTCCTCAAAGCGCCGACGAACATCATCCCTGCTCACATGCTGGTAACCCGGGAAGTAGTTGGGCAGGCAACCCATATCCCCGGCACCCTGCACGTTGTTCTGCCCGCGCAGGGGATTGACCCCGCCCATTTCCCGCCCCAGGTTGCCGGTGAGGACGCTCAGGTTGGAACAGGACAGAACATTGTTGGTGCCGCAGGAATGCTCGGTCACCCCGAGACAGTAGGCTATGGATGCCACGGGTGCGGTGGCATAGACTCTGGCGGCCTCCCGGATCAGTTCGGCCGAAACCCCGGTGATTTCCGCCACCCTTTCGGGCGAATATCCCGAAATGATCTCCCGGTAAGCGTCGAATCCTTCCGTGGCCCGCTCCACGAAGGCCCGGTCATAGATTCCTTCCTCGATTATACAGTGGGCCATGGCGTTCAAGAGGGCAATGTCGGTCCCCACCTTGAGCCGTAGCCAAATGTCGGCCCGAGCCGCCAAGTCCGTCCGCCGTGGATCCACCACGATCAGTTTGGTTCCCCCGCGCAAACCCTGGCGAATGCGTTGAGCGATCACCGGATGAGC
>JAJZBP010000244.1 GCA_021798855.1 Bacillota bacterium | reverse complement strand
CTCCAACAAAAATTCCACGCCGCCCTCTGGGTGCTGAGCACCCTGGAGCGCCGGCGGTTGACCCTGCAAGGGATCATGGAAGCCATCCTGGAATTTCAAAAGCCCTTCTTCACCGACGGCGCCGGCCAACTCCGCCCACTCAACCTGCGTCAGGTGTCGGCCCGCGTGGGCGTGCACGAATCCACCGTCTGCCGCGCCGTGGCCAATAAGTACGTGCAGACGCCCCGTGGGCTTTTCCCCCTACGCTTTTTCTTCGCCCACGGCATGCCCTCCACCTCCGGCGAACCGGTGACCCCCGAAGGTCTCAAAAAGGAAATCACCCACCTGGTGGTTACCGAGGACCGCCGCACCCCCCTCTCCGACCAAGCCCTGACCGATTGCTTGAACCGCGCCGGCTTCTGCATCCGCCGTCGCACCGTCACCAAATACCGCGAACAGATGGGTATCCTGCCCTCAAACCTGCGACGCCGGTGCCTGCCCATCGGCTGAAAAAACCTTTGCGGGCAACGCCGTTCGCGTCTCTTTGGCATGGCCATTGCATGAATATTGGTCAGGGGCAGGTTGGGTTGGGTTGGGTTGAGCGAGGCCCCGGCACTCGTTTCCCGGTGACAACCAAGCGAAGGAGGCATGGGCGGTGGGCGTTCCGGCCAAAGTCGGCTTCTACCCAAGTTGGTGGTTTAAGAATTACGGTATTTCTTTCGGTCGCGACTATTTTCTCGATCCGGATTACCGGGTGGATGCCAAAATGAGGATGGATCATTTATTGTACGAACGTTTCGGCGACATCGGTCTGGGAACCAAATTGCCCAAACCGGAAGGTTACATCGACTATGGCATGGTGTTGCTGCCGGAAATCTTCGGTTGCGAAGTGGTCTTCGCGGACGATGCCCAGCCATGGGCGGTGCCTTTGAATCTGTCGGAGGAACAGATCCTGTCCCTGGAGGCTCCCGACATTCTCCAAAGTCCGGTGATGCAACGGGTGGTGGCCCAGTTGTCCCACTTGGAAGAAAAATACGGTCAGATCACCGGTTCCCTGAATCCCACCGGCATTCAAAATCTGGCGCTCAAACTGCGCGGTGACGAACTCTACATCGACTATTACACCAACGAGAAGGTGGCCGAGAAGGTGTTGGAGGTTTCCACCCAAACCATCATCCAACTGGGACACTTCCTCCGGGACAGGCTGGGCATCTTGGCTCCGGCGGTGACGCCGATGGCACCCCCCGAAATGTTCATCGCCCCCAATTGCACTTTGGCCCAGATTTCCAACGATACTTTCGAGCAATTCCTGCTCAAATACGAAAACCGCCTGGCCGCCGAACTGCATCCCTTCGGGATCCACCACTGCGGCAAAGGTGACGAATTGGCCCCCGGCTACGCCAAAATCGAGCACCTTGACTTCCTGGAGGTCGGCCCCAAGACCGATTTGCCCCGCCTGCGTTCCCACCTGCCGCGGGTTTTCATCAACGCACGCATCGACGCGGTTCGTTTGCTGAACCTGGATCAGGCGGAAATCCAAGGCGACGTGCGGGAGATCGTCGATACCGGAGGACCGCTGAACCTCCTTTCCATGGACGCCGTGGGTTGCGAATTCGGCACACCCGACGCCAACATCCGGACCATGTTGCAAGAAGCAGCGTTTTACAATGGCAAGGAGGCTTCTGCATGAACGTTCTGGAACAAATCCAACAGGGTGTCATTTCCTATAAGCCCCCCGCGGTTAAGGCAGCTTGCGAACTGGCCCTGTCCGAAGGATTGGAGCCCCAGCGGATCGTCCAAGAGGGATTGATCGCCGGCATGGCGGTGGTGGGGGGAAAATTTCGGCGCAACGAAGTGTTCGTCCCGGAGGTCATGATCGCGGCGCGGGCCATGCAGGCCGGCCTGAGCGTGGTCAAACCCCTCCTATCCCACTCCGAGGTGAAAGCGCTGGGCACGGTGGTCATCGGCACGGTCAAGGGCGATATGCACGACATCGGCAAGAACCTGGTGGCCATGATGCTGGAGGGCGCCGGTTTCCACGTGGTCGACCTGGGCATCAACACCGCCCCGCTGCGCTTCGTCCAAGCCGTGCAGGAAAACGCGGCTCAGGTGGTGGGAATCTCTTCCCTGATCACCAACACCTTGCCCAGCATGAAGGAAACCATCCAGGCGCTGCAGCAGGCCGGTTTGCGCCGACAGGTCAAAATCATCGTGGGCGGAGCCCCCGTCAGTCAAGCCTTTGCCGACAAACTGGGCGCGGACGCCTATGCCGCCGACGCCGCCGCCGCGGTGGATAAAGTGAAGGAAATGTTGGGTTTGGCCGTTTAAAAAGGAGGGGAAAACCGCTGGAGACCACGCTTTACCGCGGTGACCGAACCGTCACCTTGGGGCGGGACCTGCCCACGGTGATCATCGCCGAACGGATCAACCCGACGGGTCGGCAGCGATTCGCCGCCGACCTGTTGCGCGGCGATTTGACTTATGTGAAAGAGGAGGCCCTGCGGCAGGCCGCCGCCGGAGCGGAAATCCTGGACGTCAACGTCGGGGTGGCCGGCATTGACGAGCCGCAGGCGCTGCGGGAAGCCGTGCGCCTGGTCATGGACACGGTTGAACAGCCGCTCTGCTTGGATTCAAGCAACCCGGAGGCTTTGGCGGCAGCCCTGGACGTATACCGGGGGAAAGCCCTGGTCAACTCGGTGACCGCCGAGGAAGCATCCCTGGCGGAGATCCTGCCCCTGGTGGCCCAACACCGGGCGGCGGTGGTGGCCCTGCCCCACGACGAAAGGGGAATTTCCCCCGACCCGGGGGAACGGATTCGCTTGGCCGGACGGATCCTGGAGCGAGCCGCCGCCCTGGGGATCTCGGCGTCGGACGTGATCGTGGACGCCATCGTCATGGCGGTCAGCGCCGACGGCGGCGCCGCCCTGGTCACCCTGGAGACTTTGCGCCGCCTGCGGGACGAGTTGGGAGTCAACACCACCGTGGGCGCCAGCAACATCTCCTTCGGGTTGCCCGACCGCCTCACCTTAAACCTGACCTTTTTGGCCATGGCCATTCAAAACGGGCTGACCGCGCCGATCACCGATCCCCTCTTGCCCGGCCTGCGGCGCCTGTGCCGCTCGGCGGACCTCATCCTGGCCAAAGACGAATGGGCCATGCGCTATCTCGACGACTATCGCCGTTACCCACCGTCCTGACGTGGGATCTGGAGGCGTTCGTTTCCTGCCCGAGGGGGACCCTCGTGAACCCAAGCGATGGCGGCCATGAAAACACCCAGGGAGGCCAGCAGGAGGTCCAAGCCCAGGATTCCGAAGGTTTTTAGGAAAGGCGCCGCGGTCACGGCCAAAATCGCGAACGCCGCCGCGGCCACCACTCCCAGCCAGCCCCAAGCTCCGCCG
>JAJZBP010000243.1 GCA_021798855.1 Bacillota bacterium | reverse complement strand
GTCCCTGCCCGGGAGCGGGTGCCTGAGGGGGATGAGCCGTGGCTGATCAGGCCCAGAGCCTGCGTGACCTGGCCCGGGGAATAAGGCGGGATTTGGGGTTGGGCAGCCTCGTGCGGCGATCGCGAATTTGGGCGGTCACCAGCGGCAAGGGGGGGGTCGGCAAGACCAACTTCGCCATCAACCTGGGAGTGGCCCTGCGAGGCTTGGGCCAGCGGGTTCTGCTCTTCGATGCGGATCTCGGCCTGGGAAACGTGGACATAGCCCTCGGTTTCTATCCCCGTTATAACCTCGGCCACGTGCTGCGGGGGGAACGGGAGATGGAACAGGTGGTGGAGGAGGGGCCGTCCGGGCTGAGGGTGGTGGCCGGTGGGTCGGGTCTGGGAGAGTTGCTGGAACTTTCCCCGGCCAGGGTCAGGGAATTCACCGGAAGGTTGGCCTCCTTGGAAGAGATGGCCGACGTGATCTTCCTCGACACGGGAGCGGGATTGTCGAACACGGTTTTGTCCTTCGCCTTGGCCGCCGACGAGATCATCCTGGTGACCACGCCCGAGCCCACGGCTCTGGCGGACGCTTACGCCGTGTTGAAGGTGGCCTGCCAACGCCAGCCCTCCGTCACCTTCCGGGTGGTCTTCAATCGGGTCAAGGACACGGGCGACGCCGTCGCCGCCGCCGGGCGGTTGAACGCCGTTTCCCGGCGTTTCTTGGGCCGGGAGGTGGACGTGTTGGGGCATATTTTCGACGACCCACATGTGCCCCGAGCCGTGTGCCGTCAGGAACCCTTCTTCACTCTGTACCCGGATTGTCCGGCCAGCCGGTGCGTCGAGGAGATGGCCCGAAAGCTGACCGGTCTCTCCGCCGGCCGGCCCAAGGGCTTGCTCGGCTTTTTCCGCGATTTGGGACGATGGGCGGGCGGCGGTGGAGAAGAGTAGGAGGGCAGGGGAAAGAGCATCCTCATTGGGGCTTTTCTCCAGGATGTCTCAAAAGGGGGTGGGAGAACAGGTGGACCTCAAATTGAACAGTCGGGTGGAGGTGGAAGTGGGCGGGGAAACCCACCACAGCCTGGTGGAGGACATCAAAGAGCAGGAAATAGTTTTGTCGCTGATCCATCGCCAGCAAAAACCGTTGGTCATGGAGGCGGGCACCGATTTGAATGTGGTTTATGCCGTCGATGAAGTGGCCTACAAGTTCTCCAGCCAAGTGCTCAGGGAGGATCTGAACGGGCAGGTTCCCCTCCTGATCATCAAGCGTCCGGAGCGGATCGAACGGCACCAGCGGCGCAATTGGGTGCGTATGCGCACCACCCTTACGGTCCACTGCGCGGCGGCCAGGCTCCTGCAGCCGGAGGAGGAAGCGACCCTCCTGACCGGGAAGATCCTTGACCTGAGTGGCGGCGGCATTCTCCTGGAGGTGGAAACCGACTGTCGACCGGGAGATCAGTTGCTTTTGACCATTCACCTACCCGACGGAGAAATGAAGTGCCTGGGGGAGGTGCGGCGCATTTTGGGCAAAGACGGTTCCCATGCCTACGGAATTCAGTTCTTGCTGATCGGGGAAAAGGATCGGGACCGGATCGTCCGCTACATTTTTCAGATGCAGCGTAATCTGCGCCAAAAGGGGCTGCTTTAGACTGCAGGCGGGCGCCGGCGGCGGACGGGAAAGGGGAAAGGAGCCCGGTGGGTGAAGCCGAGGAACTCTGGGCCGAATACTGCCGCAGTCGGGATCCGGGCTTGCGGGAGAAACTGATCCTCCGCTATGTCCATCTGGTTAAGCATGTGGCCGGCCGGCTTGCTCTCGGTTTTCCCTCCCACCAAGACGAGGACGATTTGGTGGGTTACGGGGTTTTCGGCTTGTTGGAGGCGCTCGACCGGTACGAACTGGAGCGCGGAGTTAAGTTCGAGACCTACGCCGTGGCCAGGATCAGGGGTGCGATTTTGGACGGCCTGCGGGCTTTCGACCAGGTGCCCATTTCCTGGCGGCGACACGCCAAAGAAATGGAGAAAGCGAGCATGGAATTGGAGAACGAATTGGGCCGTTTCCCCACCGATGGGGAATTGGCCGGACGCTTGGGGGTCGGTCTGGATGAGCTGAACGCTTGGATGGCCGATTTCGGCAAGATGAGCGTTTTATCCCTGGAGGAAGCCATTTTTGCCGCGGGGGGCGACCTGGCCGGGGAGAGCCAGGATCCGGTCGAACTGGTGGCCTTCAACGAGCGCAAGGCACTCCTGGGAGCGGCGATCGACCGGCTACCGGACAGGGAGCGGTCGGTGGTCGCCCTGTATTATTACGAGGGGCTGACCGTCAAGGAAATAGGTCAGGTGATGGGACTGTCCAATTCCCGCATTTCCCAATTGCACCACCGAGCGGTTCTGCGCTTGCGTGGCTTTCTGGCCAGGCAAAAAAAGAAGATCATGGGCTGACGGACCGGACGCGCCAAATCACGACCGGAAGGGGTAATTGCGGTGGCGTATTTCTTTCTCCTGGCCGGGGCCTTCCTGCTTTTCTGGGGACTGTGGCAAATCCGCCGGGAAGTGAGGGAGGAGGCCAGGGAGGCCGCCGGAGTGGTGGATGAGCTGATCGTGGCCGGGCAGCACCTCCTGGACCAAATAGACCAGCGAAAAAGGGAATTGGATGAACTCAGGGCGACGGACCCGGGGCGATGCGCCGGAAGAAGCCTCGTTCCGGCGGCCGACGCCGGGATGTCCGGCGAGGGGGTTGTGGACAAGGCCCCCGCACCGGTGAAGGAAAAGGCCCAAGTCCGTCCCACCGCCGGTTTGCGGGAAAAGGTTTGGACCTTGGCCGATACCGGCCTGTCCCCGCCGGAAATCGCGAGACGCCTGGGGTCGAGCAAAGGGGAAGTGGAGTTGGCTTTGCGCCTGCGGCAGGTGAGGTGAACGGGGGGAGAGGATGTGAAGGTGGACGGTAAGATCATTGCGGGAGCCGGGTTGGGGTTGCTGGCGGCGGCGGTTTTATCTCTCTTGTTTCCCGGACCCCCAATATCCGCGCCGGCCCCAACCGGCGAGCGGACCGCGCCGAGGGTGCGGACGGTCACGCAAGTTAAACGGGTGGTGGAGGTGATCATCCCGCGGGGGTTTACCGCGGTTCAGGTGGCCGCCGCCCTGCGTCAGGGTGGGGTGATCGCCGATGCGGGTGGATTCTTGGCCAGGGCCGGGGCGGCGGCCCAATCCTTTCGGGCGGGGGTCTATCGCTTCCAACCCGGGGAAGCCGAGGGGAGGGTGCTGCTCACCCTCCAAGGCGGTTGAAATCCACAACGACCATTTCGGAGCGGATGCCGGCGGACGAATCGGCACGACAATTCTGTGAGGAAATAAAAGGGATTTATCAGGACCGGTTGGCTCTTCGGTGCTTGGGAGACAATG
>JAJZBP010000242.1 GCA_021798855.1 Bacillota bacterium | reverse complement strand
ACGTCACCCTATTTACTAAATAGACCACTTAGCTAAGCCAGGCACCTTTTTTCATCCTCCCAAGCTTTTTTCGCACCGCTGCGACGGCCCCGACAAAGCAGTGACAAGGCGGTGACAAGACGGCATTTCCACGTGTCAGCAGGAAATTTCGCACCGCGTGCGAAATTGGTAATTCGACCGAACCCGGTCCTTACAACTCCCTGGAGGGGGCCAAGCGATGTTGCAAATGTTACCAAATCCGGCGCGAACCGTTCTGACCGCCGCTCTGGTCCTGTTGCTGGCCGGCTGCGGCTTCACCGGCCTCAAACCGGGCTCCGGCTCCGCGTCCGGCACCAGGGTGGTCACCGTCACCGGCGCCGGCCACTTCAACGTCACCGCCACCGTCAGCGGGCACTGCTGGACCACGTCCATCGCCTCCAACCGGAAAGACGCCTTCCGCTGCATGGTCGGCAATGCGATCTACGACCCCTGCTTCATCCGAGACCGCCAGGCCGTCCTTTGCCCGACCGACCTACCGTCCGGCACAGCCACGCTGATCAAGCTGACCGCTCCCTTGCCCGCCACCCTTCCCGGTTCCGCCGCCCCCGCCCAGGGCTCCGTCTGGCAAATGAAACTGGCCGCCGGCAACCTCTGCGGCTTCATCACCGGCACCGGCGTATCCGGCTACCCCTTCGGCTGCACCGGCAAACTCTGGTGCGCCGCCCCCACCGGCCCGGTCGCCGGCTGGTACCGCGCCCAATGCGGCCCCCTGGCCGCCACGTCGACCATGCCGACCGTTACGGACGCCAAGGCCTACCCTGTGGCCGTCCTCTGGCGGTAGGTCGGTCCGTCCTTCGCGAACGCCTTTTTCGGGTGAGGTTGGGGGCGCCTCCCGGCGCCGCTTCCGGCATGGTTTCCTGCCCTTGACTGGGGCCGGTTGCCGATTGAAGCCCTCGAAAAGGCGGGCTCCAATTCGGTTGGCCGCACCGGTCAGTGTCTTCCTCGAACAAGCGAACAGGTCCCACATCAGAAATGAACGATGCCGGTTAGTCCATCTCGGTGGCGGTCACCCGCCGCAAATGCGTGACATCGCGCAACGGCGGGTCGCCAAACAAGCGACCGTACTCGCGGCTGAATTGGGACGGGCTTTCATAGCCAACTTGAAAGGCCGCGGTTGTTGCATCCAAATGTTCGGTGAGCATCAAGCGCCGTGCTTCATTTAAACGCAACCGTTTTTGATATTGCAAAGGACTCATGGCCGTCAAGGCCCGGAAGTGATGGTGAAAGGTCGACGGACTCATATTGACTTGCTCCGCCAGGGTTTCAATTCGCAACGGCCGAGTGAAGTTGCCCTTCAACCAAGCGATGGCCCGCGCCACCTGCCGACTCCGACTCCCCGCCGACGCCATCTGCCGCAGGCGCGCGCCTTGATCGCCCACGAGCAAACGGTAACAAATTTCCCGCTGGATTAACGGTGACAGGATCGGAAAATCCTTCGGTTCGGCAAGCAGGTCGACCAACCGTTGAAAGGCGGCGACCAGCGGCAGCGTGACCTCGCCGATCACCATCCCACGGCTGGATTGCCGTGGGCGCGGCGAAGGAAGATTACCGTCCACCATCAGGTCTGAAATCTCCCGCTGGTCAAGTTTCAACGTGAGTCCCAGGAAAGGCTTCTCGGAGCTTGCTTTGACAATCTGCACAACCGTGGGCAGATCCACCGACGTGATCAAGAAATGGCGCTCGTCGTACACATACTTGTCATCTCCGAGCAGCACCCGCTTGGCCCCTTGGGCAACCAGGCAAATGCTCGGTTCATACATGCCGCTCATCGGCTGAGTTGTTTCACCCCGCCGGTGGAAGGACAATCCCGGGATCGCGGTCGCGATCCGCTCGCTCGTGTCGGTCCATCGGGCAATGCTCTTACCCAAGGCCGCCAGCGCATCTTCCAGCGCAACTTCCATGCTGTTATCCCCCTGAACCTGCTTAATGGACCCGCTGGCGCACCGCTCTTTCCTTCTTTAATATTACTCGGCCCCACTTCGCCGTTCAAATCAAATTTAGAAGGTCCCGGACGATTGGGCAAGAAATGAACAGCTTTGTTCTACCCGCCTTTCTTCTTGCGGAAGTATCATCTGGTCAACGGCAGGCCGCACACAAACGTGCGCAAAAGGCGCCCCATCGCCGGGGCCGGCCGGGTGATTATTCATCATCAGCCGTCCAGGGGCGAACCCATTTGCAACACGATAACCCGAAAGGAGCGGAAACGATGGAAAAGCGCAGACTCGGAAAAAGCAACCTGGAGGTCTCGGCACTCGGGTTGGGCTGCATGGGTTACGGTCCGGCCGGGGACAGGCGGGAGATGATCTCGCTTCTCCGGGCAGCCGTCGAACGCGAGGTAACCTTCTTCGACACAGCGGAGGTCTACGGACCGTTCACCAACGAGGAACTCGTCGGAGAGGCGCTGGCTCCGTGGCGCGAGCAGGTGGTGATCGCCACCAAGTTCGGATTCAAGCTTGATCCCAAGGGGGAACGAAGGTGGTTGGGCTTGGACAGCCGGCCGGAGCACGTCAAGCAGGTCGCCGAATCCTCGCTCAAGCGACTTAAGGTAGAGGCCATCGATCTGTTCTATCAGCACCGCGTCGACCCGGACGTACCCATCGAAGACGTGGCGGGAGCGGTGAAGGACCTGATTAAGGAAGGCAAGGTAAAACACTTCGGCCTTTCCGAGGCGGGCGTGCGGACGATCCGTCGCGCTCACGCCGTCCAGCCGGTGACCGCAATCCAGAGCGAATACTCGCTGTGGTGGAGAGGCCCCGAAGCGGAAGTACTGCCGACCCTCGAGGAACTCGGAATCGGCTTCGTTCCCTACAGTCCTCTGGGCAGGGGCTTCCTGACGGGAAAAATCGACCAAAACACCACGTTCCACGGCAACGACTTCCGCAACACCCTTCCTCGTTTCGCGCCGGAGGCTCGGCAAGCGAACCTGGCCTTTGTCGATCTGCTCAAAACAATCGCGAGGCGAAAGAAGGCGACCCCCGCGCAAATCGCCCTCGCATGGCTGCTGGCCCAGAAGCCGTGGATTGTTCCCATACCTGGCACCCGGAAACTGGAGCGCCTGGACGAGAACATCGGAGCGGCCGCCGTCGAACTGACCTCCGGCGACCTCCATGAGATTGACACCACCGCGGCCACGCTCGTGGCCCAAGGGTCTCGATACACCGAAGACCTGGAGCAAATGACCGACCATTAACGTTAAACCAGGGGAGGAAAAGATGATCCCCAAAGGCTTTCAGGAAGAGAATTGTTCCTGCTACCCCCAAGTAGCCGAAAGTTGACAGGATTGCCTGTCCAAGAATAGACGGATAAAATGGCCACGAGCCATTATTTTTTTGGGGGAGGGAAAAG
>JAJZBP010000241.1 GCA_021798855.1 Bacillota bacterium | reverse complement strand
GCAAAACCAGACCTGGAGTCTGTGGCTGCACCCTTTTAACCCCAAGGGTGGTTCCCTGCTGTCCGGATCGCGCCTCCTGTTTCGTTGGCCGGTTCCCCTGCAGGGACTGCAAATCCAAGCGGTGACCGGCGGCTACGCCCTCCTGGAGGCCTTCCCCGTCAAAGGCACGCTCTCTTGCTGGGCCCTCAGGATCAGCGACGTCTCGCGGCTGCACCTTTTCAACTTCTCCGCTCCCGATCCCGAACCCGCCTTCGTCGCGGGCCGGGGCGTGGTCGCCTGGGGGGACGGACCGGACTCCATCCGGGTCCTGCGCCTGGCCGACCGGCGATACCGGGAGTTCAAGGGCAAGGCTGCGGACTTGGGCTGGGCGAACGGGACCGTAACCCTCAAGGGTGAACCGCTGGCTCCGCCGTTCTTGGCTCCCTACACCCATCACCTTCCTCCCGGCTTCACCTGGGTCTGGGCTTCCTCCCGGCCGGGTGGACCCCCTCTCCTGGCGGTTCCGGCTTCCTGGACGGTCAAGCACCTCCCCGGCGGCAGTTCCGTCGGCGTTCAGGCGACGAATCCGCAAGATACCCGGGAACGGGTGACCGCATGGGTCAACGCCTGCGTCGGCTG
The DNA here is from genome assembly GCA_021798855.1 of Bacillota bacterium. Taxonomy (GTDB): domain Bacteria; phylum Bacillota; class Sulfobacillia; order JAJZIM01; family JAJZBP01; genus JAJZBP01. The sequence continues at coordinate 2,780 of JAJZBP010000241.1, read as the reverse complement.
CTACAATCCCGCCCAGCCGTCGTTGGGCAACATCCTGGATTCTCCCCTCCTGTCTTGGCAAAAGGGTGAAAAAGCCGTTTGGCTGAACGACCACACGGTGGCCACCACCCTGCCGCCCGGCGGGACAGACCCCTATTTCACCTACGGCCTGTCCCTGGTTCCGCCGACCCAGGGACTGGTCACGGTGGCGGTAACCGCGCCGGCGCGGGATAAGCACCTGGCCACGACCATCCTAAACACAGTTTGGAGGCCTTAAAGAATGCCCCATCGGCGACGGACAGGGCCGATCATGTTGACGTTGGCGCTTTTTTTGGCGGGCTGTGGCGCCTTGACCGGGGTGGTCACCCCGCCCCCAACGATCGCCCAAAGGGCGACCCCAACCACCATACCGGGGGCTTGGATCAAGATGGAACCCGCGGTGGCCAAGCCCGGCCAAACGGTGACCGTCGCCGGCTACGTTCCCGGCGCCCGGAACATGGGCCACGGGGACGTCTGTTTCGGCGGGTGCGCCGCCGGATTGCTGGAGCAAGGAGTGACCGTCCACTGGTCGGGGAACCACTTCCGGCTGAAACTGTATGTGCCGGCAACCGCCTGGATGTCCGCCGACGGGCCGCAGCCGTTGGAAAACGGCACCTACCGGGTGGGCGTGCGCTGCGTCGGCGTCGCCGTATTGGGTTGCGGCCTGGCCCGGTCCGAGGTGAGCACGGTGCTGCGCCTGGAGGGGGTCGACTACCAGCCCTGTCCGCGGTCCGGCTGTGGGCGGCTTTCCCTCTCCCGGAATCAGGCAAGCCCCGGGGACCAGATTCAACTACGGGGTTGGGCTCCCCTCGACCAGATCATCGGGAAGCCCTTCCCGTACAGCGTGGCGCTTTTGTCCGGCCAACCGTCCCTGAAGGGGGTTTCCCCCAGCGCCTACGTCCTGGTGGGCCAGGCGCAACAGGACTTGGCCGGAAACCTGCATGGTTCGCTGCGGATCCCGGCGACCATAAATGGACGCCCGCTGGCTGCGGGCACCTATACCCTGGCCCTGCAGGGATTTTTCCCAACGCAGGGGGGATCCCGCGTGCTCACCGCCAAGGGCAAGAAGATTGCGCAGGGACTTTTGCTGTTCGAGCCCGCCACGCTCCGGCTGCAATCCGGCGAAGCTTGGGCGAGCCTGGGCCGGCTGCATCCTTTGGGCGCGACCTGGAGCGCCGACCTTTTCGGAGCGATGCTCAGGGACGTTCCCGGCGAACCGAACCGTTTGGTTTACTGCCGTAGCCACGGGATCCACCTTTCCACCGACGGGGGAGCCAACTGGTCGGTCGTCCCGGTGACGGACGCGGTGAAACTGGCGGCCACGGCGACCAAGTACACGCTTGACTATCCGGCTTCGCCGGACCAGGTCTCCTGCGCCTCGGCTCTGCTGGACCCCGGCCACCCCAACACCGTTTACGCCTCGTTCTGGGGACAAAACCCCAAGTTCGGCGCCCCGCCGGTCTTCCAGCTCGGCTTCGTGACGACCAACCTCGGTCGCAGTTGGAAAGCGGTGCCGGTTCCGCAGGGTTATGGTGCGGGTGGGTTCGCCGGTTTCCAAATCGCCGGCCATTCCGTCCTGGCCCTCTTCCAAGCGGCGGATTCGGGATACGGGGCTTGGCATTACACGGTCGAGGCAACAACCAACGGGGGATTCTCCTGGCATCCCGCCGCCCTCACCTGCCCGGCCGTCGGCCCCTGCCTGCGCTTCGGTCCCTCGCCTTCCCAGATCAGCGGGATGGGCGCTCCCCGGCTCCAACCCCTCGAATTATCTACCGACGACGGCCGGACGTGGCAGAGCCCTGGTTGGCCCCATCCCGTGGAATTGGCCCAGGGTCCAGGCGAACTCGTCCCCCTTTCGTCCACCCAAGCCCTTTTGGTCTCGGGCACCTCGGGTTATCCCGTCCTCCGAACCGCCGACGGCGGCCGCACCTGGCGCTATGTCGCTCTGCCACCCGTTCCCGACTACCAAAACGGCGCTCCGGGACTGCCGGGCGCGGCGGTCCTCCCGACGGGATCGCTGTTGGCGCAGGATCCGAACACCCAGACCTGGATCCTGCTGGCGCCAGGCGCCACCCATTGGTGCACGGCGGCCGGCCTGCCGGCTCTGGGCGCATCCCAGTTGACGCCGGTCGGCGACCGCCTGTGGTCTTTGCCGGCCGGCGGCGGCGCGACCGCCCCCGCCGGCGTTCCGGTACAAAAGGTCACCTGCAGGCCATGAAAAGCCCCGCGGCGGGAAACCTGGGCAATGGTGCCCAAGGACGGTTCAACCGTCGGCCGGCCGCTGCCGTGCTGGTGGCCCTCGGTCTGGGTTCGCCCCTTTCGCCGGCGGCCCGGCCCACCGCACCGTCGGCGCCGGCGGCCGCCGGCCCGCAGGCCACGGCTTTGACCAACGTCAGGTACGGTTACGCCATCCGTATTCCCAAGGGTTGGGAGGTTTCGACCTTGGACGGGCTGCCGACAGCCCAAAGCGGCAGTTGGTTCCTGCATCCTCCGGCCGCCTCCTCCACGATCTCCCAGGACGGACCATTCATCACCGTCAACGTGTGCCGCGCTTGGATCTGCCGGCCCAACGACGGCGCCAAAGTCGTCTCCGTCGTCAAGCGGCCGGCCACCCTGGGCGGAATATTGGGCATGTCTTTCCACTATCGATTGGAAACCAAAGAGGCCACCCGCGCCTGGACGGAGGATCACCTGGTGGTCCAACGCGACGGTTTCACCTATGACCTCATGCTCAGCCTGACCTCCATGGGCGCCAACCGGCT
>JAJZBP010000240.1 GCA_021798855.1 Bacillota bacterium | reverse complement strand
CCCTTGTCCAGGTAGAGCCGCCGCAGGGCTTCGTTCAACTGCCGGTAGTAAATGTCCCCGACGTCCAGTTCCAAGCAGCCGTCCGCTCCCCGCCGGATCCGCTCCTCGCCCGGCGCTTCCCGTCGCCAGCCGCAGGCCCAGGCAGAGGCGGTGGTCGCTCCGATGTCCCGCGCGGTTTTCGCCGCCATTTAAGCTCCCACCCCCTTCACGCCCAGAACCTGCAATTCCCACTCGGACAGGCCGACGCCCCGCAGCGCCAAACGGTTGCCACGCAAACTTTCGATGGCGTTGATGCCCATGCCACCCAACATCTCCTGAATCTCCAAACTCCAACCCCGCAGGAGGTTGACCACCCGCTGGGCGGCGATCTCAGGATTGATCCGTTTGCCCAAACGCGGGTCCGCAGAGGTGATCCCCCAAGGGCACTTGCCGGTGTAGCATTTTTGGCAAACGGTGCAGCCGATGGCCACCAGGGCCGGGGTGCCGATGTACACCGCATCCGCCCCGAGGGCGATGGCCTTGAGCACGTCGCCGCTTGAGCGAAACCCCCCGGCGGCGACCACCGAAGCCCGGCTGCGGATTCCCTCGTCCCGCAACCGCTGGTCCACGGCGGCCAGCGCCATTTCGATGGGGATGCCCACGTTGTCTCGGATGACCTTGGGCGCAGCCCCGGTGCCGCCCCGGATGCCGTCGATCACCACCACGTCGGCCCCCGCCCGCACCACCCCCGCGGCGATGGGCGCCGCGTTGTGCACCGCCGAGATTTTCACCGCCACCGGCTTTTCGTAGCGGGTGGCCTCCTTGAGGGCGTGGATGAGCATGGAGAGATCCTCGATGGAGTAAATGTCGTGCTGGGGAGCCGGGGAAAGGGCGTCGGTGCCCTCGGGGATCATCCGGGTGGCGGCCACCGGCGCCGTCACCTTAGTTCCCGGCAGGTGCCCGCCGATCCCCGGCTTGGCCCCCTGGCCGATCTTGATCTCCACCATGGCCGCCTCGTTCAGGTATTCCAGGTCCACCCCGAAACGCCCCGAGGCCACCTGAACCACGGTGTTGGGGTATTTGCGCATCTCCCGCGGCCAGCCGCCCTCCCCGGTGTTGGCCAGGGTACCGTATTCGTCGGCCCCCATCATCAGGGAGAGTTGGGCCTGGTAGCTGACGGCCCCGTAGGACATGGCGGAGATCATGATCGGGGTGGAAAGGTGAATCTGGGGCGGCAGCTTGCTCCCCAGTTTGCGCCCATCCCCCGCCAGGTCCAACCGGTCCGGCTTCGCCCCCAGGTAGGTGTCCAACTCCATCGGCTCCCGCAACGGGTCGATGGACGGGTTGGTCACCTGGGAAGCGTTGACCACCAGGTGGTCCCAGTAAATCCGCAGGGGTTTGTCGTTCCCCATGCCCGTCAGGACCATGCCCCCGCTCTCGGCTTGGCGTCCCAGGTCGCGGATGTTCTCCTTGCGCCAGTTGGCGTTGGGCCGGTACTCGGCCGGATGGGTGCGGATGACGATGGCGTGGGTGGGGCAGAAGACGGCGCACCGCTGGCAGCCGGTGCACTTATCCTCGTCGGCCCGGACGCAATTATCCTCGGCGTCGTAGTAGTGGGTACCGTAGCTGCACTGGTTGACGCAGACCCCGCAACGGATGCAGCGGTAGTCGTCCCGGTCGACGGTGAATTCGGGCAGGAGGTAACTTTTCACCGACCCACCCCCCCTGCGGCGACTTCTTGGTTGGGGGCGGCTTCCGCCGCCGCTTCCGGAGGGGCTCCGTCGCCCAAAACACCCTTTTCCCCCAACCGGCCGATGATCGGCTCCCCGCCTTTGGGGATCCAGCACCGGTCCAATGCCGGACAAACCAGGCGGATGGAGGCCTCCTCCGAAGACAGGTAGAGGACCTCCCCCGCCGTCGCCGCCACCAGCGGGCGCAGGCGCACCCGGTCCCCCAAGCCAACCATTTCCCCGTTCTTGGCCACGATGATGGTGAAGGGACCGTTCATCAGGAGACTCCCGTAAACCTGGCGCAGGGCGGTGTAAAACTCCCGCTCCTCCTCGTCCATGCGGGCGATCTGCGACCAAAGGGGCGGGGCGAAAACCTTGGCCGCCAGTTCGATGGGCAAACCGTGACGCCGGATCAGCAGATCCAGGGCGTAGGCCAGCACCTCGGTGTCGGTGTGCATGGTGCAATAATAGCCGTGCATCTCCAGGTAGCGGCGGTTGATCCCATAAGAGGAGATCTCCCCGTTGTGAACCACCGTCCAATCCAAAAGCGAGAAGGGATGGGCGCCGCCCCACCACCCCTGGGTGTTGGTGGGGAAACGGCTGTGGGCCGTCCAAAGGTAGCCGGCGTACTCCTCCAGGCAGAAGAACTGGCCGATGGTGTGGCAGTCGCCCACCCCTTTGAAAACGCCCATGTTCTTGCCGCTGGAGAAGACGAAAGCCCCGCCGATGCGGGTGTTGATGTCCATCACCCGCGCCACCACATAGTCGTCGGTTGAAACCGCGGCGCCGCCGTCGAGGGGATCGGCGAAGTAGCGCCTTAGAACCGGGGGATTGGCGATCCCCGGCGTCGTCCGGTGAGGGATTTCCTCCTGGTGCACCAAGCGGAAGTGTTGCCCCAAGAAGGCCTCGGTCTCCTCCCGGGCTCGTTGGTTTTCGAACATCAGGTGAAAAGCGTAGTTTTCCGCATATGCGGGATAAATGCCGTAGGCGGCGTAACCGCCCCCCAAACCGTTGCCCCGGTCGCACTGGTTGGCCATGGCCACGATCGAATCGCGCCCGGAGAATCTTTCCCCCCGCAGGTTCATCATGCCGAAAAGCCCGCAGGCGTTGATGACCTTATCGTCACCGTAAGGGTTGGCGACAGTTCCCAAGTCTTTCATCGTTTACGCCTCCCCCCGCACTCGCCGCCGGCGCCAGGCGTCCGGCAGGTCGATCAGCCGGAAGGCGCCGAACAGGGCCGATTTTTCTCGCTCATCGAGGGGGATGCGGTCCCGGATGGCCCCCACCGCGATCCCGCAGCGGTCCACCGCGTCACCCACCGCCACCAGCCCCACCAGGCGCTCGCCCCGGAAAACCAGGCGCCGGTAGTATCCCGCGCGGGAATCCTCCCGAACGTCGAAGCCGTCTCCGGATGGGTCATACTGACCGGCGGAGATCACCGGCAACCCGAAGAAGTGGAAGGCGTTCATCACCATCTCCCCCCGGTAGCGCCGTTCCCGCCCGGCCATGTTCAGGCCAGCCGTCCGTCCCTCCAGGTGGGCGTTGGGCCAGATGGGGATGGGCCGGCTCCTGCCTTCCAAAAAGTCGTAGGCCTCGGCCACGTCGCCCGCCGCGTACACGCCCGCCGCCGACGTCTCCAGGTGGTCGTCCACGACGATCCCCCTGGCGACCTTCAGCCCCGCCGCCGCGG
>JAJZBP010000012.1 GCA_021798855.1 Bacillota bacterium | reverse complement strand
CAGAGGAACACGCCGTGACCTTCGCTGCCGGTCTGGCTGCCGCGGGCATGCGCCCGGTGGTGGCCATTTATTCCACCTTTCTCCAGCGGGCTTACGACCAACTGATCCACGACGTGGCTTTACAGAGCCTGCCGGTTATTTTCGCCGTGGACCGGGCTGGGATCGTGGGCGACGACGGAGCCACCCACCAGGGAGCCTTCGATCTGGCCTTCCTGCGCGTGATTCCGGGAATGACGGTGATCGCGCCGCGGGACGAGGAGGGTTTGCGTGAGGCTTTGGCTTTTGCCCTGGCCCAGGCGGAGGGTCCGGTGGCCATTCGTTACCCGCGGGGAGCCGGATTGGGCGTGGCCGCACGGGAGGAAAAACTGGTTGCGGGCAAGGGGCGGCTTTTGCGCCGCGGCAAGGACGTGGGCCTGCTGGCCATCGGTCCATGCGTCAACGCCGCCCTGGAGGCCGCCGGAGCCCTGGCCCGGGAGCGGTTGGAAGTGGCGGTGGCCGACCTGATCTTTGCCAAGCCTCTGGACGGGGATTTGATCGAAGAATTGGCCAGGTGTCGTCGTCTGGTGACGGTGGAAGAGGGCGCCCTGGCCGGGGGTGTGGGCTCGGGGGTGTTGGAGGAACTGGCTCGGCGGGGGATTGCCGGGGTGCGGGTGAAACGGCTCGGGTTGCCCGACCGCTTTTTGGAACAGGGCAACCAGGAAGGGCAGCGGATGGAGCTTGGTTTGGACCCGGCGGGGATCATGGTGGCCGTGCGGGAGGTCATGGGCCTTGCCTTTCCCCAACCGGCGGGGGCGAAGGCCTCCGAAGTCGGCTGAAACGGCGCCGGTGGACCGGCCGGCGGGGGGGAGGCCCGGGCGGCGTTGCGGTGGGAAGCGTGGCTGGGGGAAAGAGGGTAGTTCTCGGGCCGCGAACGAGCGCAGGCGGCCATTCTGGCCGGGCGGGTGCGCTTGGGCGGCGGGTTGGCCGACAAGGCGGGGCGAATGGTTCGACCGGAGGAAACGGTGGAGGTCCGGGCGGATGCTTCCGCCTACGTCAGCCGGGGCGGCGAAAAATTGGCCGCGGCCCTGGCGGTCTTCGGTGTCGATCCAGCGGGGCGCCCGGCGCTGGACGTGGGGGCCTCGACCGGTGGTTTCACCGACTGCCTGCTCCGGCGGGGGGCGGCGAGGGTTTACGCGGTTGACGTGGGCTATGGGCAGTTGGCCTGGGGGTTGCGCGGCGACCCGCGGGTGACGGTGTTGGAGCGCACCAACGCCCGGAACATGACCGGGGCGCTTTTTCCCGTCCCGCCGACCCTGGCCACCGTGGATGTGTCCTTCATTTCCCTGGACAAGGTTCTGCCGGTTCTGGGGCAGGTGCTGGGGCAACCGGGTGAGGTGGTGGCGCTGATCAAGCCGCAGTTCGAGGCGGGAAGGGGTAAGGTGGGGAAGGGCGGGGTGGTGCGGGACCGGGCGGTGCACCGGGAGGTGCTGGGTCGGGTGGTGACGGCCGCCCGCGCCGGCGGGTTCGCATGTTTGGGGCTGACCCACTCACCCCTCAAGGGGCCGGCGGGCAATATTGAGTATTTCATCCATTTGCAGTTCCAGGCGAGCGCGGGCCCGGGGGGCGCCGCGCCCCCCCTCAACCCGTCCATCGCGCCGGACAGAACGGTCGAAGAAGCCTGGACGGTGTTGGGTTGAAGGGGGGCGGAGAATGGGGGGAGCGATCGGGGGGGAAGGCGGAGGAGACCGGAACAATGGAAACGGACCTGTGGGCCGACGCCGCCTGGGTGTTGATCGAATCGCACGAGTGCGGGACGGGGCATCCCGACGGAGAGATTGGCCTTGGAGGCGTTGCGCTGCAACCTGCGGCACGAAACCATGTGTCGGGAAGCGTCCAACGGAAGGTTTCACCTCCGTACATGCGCCCGTCGCCTGCGTGCGGCGAGGGCAAGGAGCAGACCTCAAGCGTGGCGCAGGCGCCACCTGTGGCGCCGAGGACCGTCGCTGAAACCTGTGACGCCCAGTTCGCCACCGGGAGTGGCTCCCGTGCTATAAAGGAGTTGGTTGAAATGCTGAGGAAGCTGAAGGTGAAGGGCGCCGGGGTCACCGGACCGGCCGGGCCGGGGGGCGCGGGAGCCGGGGTGGGTGCCGGTACGGGCCAGGCCGGGCCGGTGGGCCGGGGCGCGGATGCGGGTTCGGACGCTGCCGGTCTGGGATCAACCGGTCTGAGATCAGTCGGCCTGAGATCCGCGAATGCCGAAACCGCCCCCGACCTGAACCTCGTTTCCGGGCGGCTGAGCCAGATGCCCTCGGAAGCCTTGGTCCGGTCCGCCTTCGCCTATGAGGTCGCGGCGGCGGAGGATCTGAGCGTGGGGATGGGTTGGGGAGACATCGCCTATGTGCTCATGTTGCTGGACGAAGACCTGATTTCCGGGAAAATCGCCGCCGATCTCCTGTATGGGTTGGGGCGGCTCCTGGAAGGCAAAACGGGTGAGACGGCCTGGGATCCCTTTCTGGGTGACGTGTACCAGAACCGGGAACAAATGATCAGGGACATGGTCGGCGCGAGTGCGGACTGGCTGTCCTTCGGTCGGGCGAGGCGGGAATCCACCACCCTGGGTTATTTCTTGACCATGCGCCGTCTGACCCTGGAGTACGGCGCCGCCCTGCAATCCCTGCTGGGGGCCATCTGCGACCGGGCTGCGGAGCATACGGCGACCATCGTGCCGGACTACACCTACCTGCAGGCAGCGCAACCGACGACCTTCGGCCACTATCTGCTGGGCTTTGCCGCCTCCCTGCGCCGCGACTTGGAGCGGCTGCGGGCGGTTTACACGCGACTGAACTCCCTGCCGGCGGGGATCGGCAGCACCAACGGTTCGCGTTTGCCCATCAATCGCCGCAAATTGGCGGAATCCCTGGCCTTCGGCCGGCTGGCCGAGCACACCCGCGACGCGATGTGGATGGCTGACGTGTCCATCGAACTGTTGGCCGTCTTGCAGATCTCCCTGACCAACGTCGACCGCCTGTGTGAGGATCTGCAGATCTGGGCGACGGCCGAATTCGATTTGGTGGAAACCGCGGACTGCCACTCGCGCATCAGCGTGATCATGCCGCAAAAGAAGAATCCCTACAGTTTGAGCTACCTGCGGGGAATGTGCCGGAGCACTTTGGGAAAATTGGTTGGGGTTGCTGCCGCAAATTTGACGCCGTCGGGCCAAATCGACAACCGGCTGGTGGCCTACCAGGAACTGCCGGCGTCCTTTACGGTGGCCACCAAGGGGATAGTCCTGCTGGAAGAGGTTCTGCGGGCCTTGACCGTCAAAGAAAGGCGCGGGGAAGGCGCCGGCGGTGGCTCCCTCCTGGCCGGCAGCGAACTGGCCGAATTGTTGGTGGTCAACGAAAAAGTCAGCCCCAAACATGCGCACCGGGTCGTGGGCTTGTGTGTTCGCGAGGCCGGGGGAGAACCGTTCACCCATGCCGGGTTGGCTTCGATCTTCCAACAGGTGGTCGGCAAACCGCTGCGCCTGACTGCAGACGAATTCACCGCCTGCGTTTCCCCGGAAGAGATCATCCAAAATCGCGTCACCGAGGGCGGAGCGCATCCGGATCAGGTTGCCGGGCTGGTCGAGTTCTACGGGGAAGCGCGGTGCGAATTCAAGGAATGGCTGGAAAACGAGAGCCGCTCGGCCGGTGAGGCCCTGACCAAGTTGGCGGCCCGCGCGCGCCGGGTCGTCAAGAAACACCGGAAGGGGTGACGTGGCCGGGATGATCCACATCAGCGACTCGGTCATCTATGGCGATATTTGGGCGTCAAGCGAGATGAAGGCCATCTTTACAGAGGAGTCCAGACTGCAGGGGTGGCTTGAGGTGATCGCCGCCCTGGCCGAAGCTCAGGAGGAGTTGGACATCATCCCCGCCGGGGCAGGATCGGGCATTCGTGCGGCCTGCCGCTACGACCTGGTTGATTGGGAGCGGGTGCGCCGGGATTATCGCCTGAGCGGCCATTCCCTGATGGGGATCATCCGGGAACTGCAACGGCTTGCCGGCGAGCCTGCGGGGGAATGGGTTTGTTACGGCGTAACCGTCCAAGACGTCACCGACACCTGGATGAGCGTGGCCCTGCAGCGGGCTTGGGAGATCGTCGACGCGGACCTGCGGGACGTTTCGGCGATCCTGCTGGAACTGGCCCGCGTTCACCGGGACACGCCCATGGCCGGCAGGACCCACGGCCAGGAAGGTTTGCCCATCACTTTCGGTTTCAAGGCGGCGGTCTGGTTCGCGGAGGTCCGGCGGCACCTGGCGCGGCTTGCGTCTTTGCGGGAACGCTTGGGCGAGGGACAATTGTGCGGCGGCGTCGGCAGCCTGTCCTCCTTCGGTGACCGGGGCTTTGCCCTCCAGGAACGGTTCATGGCCAAACTAGGGCTGAGGCCGCCGGTGATCTCCTGGATCAACAGCCGGGACGTGTTGGTGGAATACCTCTACGTCCTGACCATGATCGGCAACACCTGCGACAAAATGGCCCACGAAGTGTACAACTTACAAAGAAGTGAGATCGGAGAATTGGCCGAGGGCCGGGAATTCGGGCAAATTGGCAGCATCACCATGCCACATAAGCGCAATCCGGAACTGGCGGAGCACATCGGGGTGCTGGCCCGCCAGGTGAGACAGGGAGCCCACGCCTGCAGCGAAAACATGGTCTGGGACCACGAACGGGACGGGCGCGCCTGGAAAAGCGAGTGGGCCTGGTTGCCGGCGATCTTCGTCCAAATGGGTGCCCTGCTGCAACACACGCGCCGTCTTTTCACCGGCCTGGAGGTCAACCGGGAACGGATGCTGGAAAACCTGGAACGCACCGGCGGGCGGGTCTGTTCGGAGGCGGTGATGCTGGGGTTGGCCCGGAAAATCGGCAAGCAAAAGGCGCATGAATTGGTTTATCGGGTTGCCGTCGAGGCGGAAAAGCGGGGGTGTTCCTTCGCCGAGGCCCTGCGACGGGATGAATCGGTCGGGGAGCAACTGACGGAGGCGGAGTTGGAGGAACTGCTTCGCCCGGAACGCGCCGCCGGCCTGTGCGGCGCCTTCGTCGAGCGGGTGCTGGCGGAGGGTGGGCGGTAGCGGGACGGGGCGGTGGGCAGGGAGGCGGAACCACCGCCTCCCTGTTTGCATATTCGGCATACAATAAAGACATGAAAGTATTTATTTATTAGTTCATTAAAAAAAACTTTCTATTACTGTGATATTTATCACAGTAATAGAAGAGAAAACTGCCTTAAAGTGGCGGGTGAACGGCCTGGTACGAAGGCCAAAATCTCCCACAGAAAGAGGGTATTTTTTTGCCGGTTACCGAACACGCTTCCATCAGCGAGATGCTTGAGCGCACGGCTGCCCTGGGCATCCCCACCACCTTCGGCAACTACCAAAGCCAGTTGCCTCAATGCGGTTTCGGCATGGACGGAGTGTGCTGCCAACTGTGCAGCCACGGACCCTGCCGGGTCAACGAACGGATGCCGCTGGGGATCTGCGGCATCAACGCCGACGGCATCGTGGCTCGGAACTTGCTCCGGTTGGCCGCGCAGGGGGCCTCGGCCTATTCCTTCCAGTTGAACGAAGGACTGAAGACCTTGAAGGCCGCCGCGGCGGGGAAAACCCCCTTTCGGGTGCTCGACGAGGCCAAGTTGCACGACGTCGCCGGCGCCCTGGGCATCGGGAGGACCAGACCGGCCGGTGGACTGCGCGGCGCCTTCGGCGGGATGGACGATTTGAGTTCGACGGAACTGGCCGGCCTCCTGGCGGAGTTTCTGCTCAGAGAAACCAACAAGGATACGGACGAACCGTTGCGCTGGTTTGAGGCCATGGGCCTTGCCGCGCGGGTCGCTAAGTGGAAGGAACTGGGGGTTTATCCCGGCGGGGTCAACTCCGAGATCCGGGACGCCGGTACTCGCGCCATGACTTCGATAGATACGGACCCGGTGGACCTGCTCCTGGCGTCCATGCGGTTGTCCATAGCCAACGCCTTCCTGCTGGAGGCCATCACGGTGGTGCAGGATATTTTGCTGGGAGCGCCCAGGCTCACCTTGACCAAAGCCGACCTGGGCGTTCTCAACCCCAAAACGGTGAATATCGTGGCCCATGGGCATATACCCTGGGTGGCCACCGCGGTTCTCCAGGCCATCCGCAGCGGCAAGTTCGATGCCGCGGCTCAGGCGGCGGGGGCCGAGGGCATCCTTCTTTATGGCAGTATGGACACGGGCCAGGAACTGCTGCAGCGCTTGGGCCAAGACACCGCTGGATTCGGCGGCCAGTTGGGGAACTGGTTGACCCAGGAACTTTGGGCGGCGACCGGAGCGGTTGACCTGGTGATGTTGGACTACAATTGCACCATCCCCAACCTCAAGTATGCCGCGGAAAAATTCCACACCGTCCTGGTGCCGGTGACCAAGGTGGTGCGGGTGACGGGGGCCGACGCGGCCTTGGACTACGACCCGGCCACGGTCGCCGCCCAAGCGGAGGAATTGATCGGGCGGGCCGTCGAGAGCTTCAAGCAGCGTCGGGCGGACAAGGTCCATATCCCGGCGCACCAGACGCCGGTGGTGGCCGGGTTCGGCCTGGAGACCATCGCCGGGGCGCTGGGCGGCAGTTTGGCCCCCCTTATCGAGGTGCTGAAGAGCGGAGCCGTCCAGGGGATCGCCGCGGTGGTCGGTTGCACCAACAACCGCAACGGCCACGACACGCAGACGGTGACCCTGGCCAGGGAACTGATCAAACGGAATGTGCTGGTGCTGTCGGGTGGTTGCGTGTCCTCCGCTTTCCAGGCGGCCGGCCTGATGACTCCCGGCGCAGCCACGGAGGCCGGCAAATCCCTGGGTGCAGTTTGCCGTTCCCTCGGGATCCCGCCGGTGCTCAATTTCGGCTCCTGCACCGACATCGGGCGGATGACCCTGGCGGTGACGGCTTTGGCCAAGGCGGTGGGCGTGGATTCAAGCGACCTGCCGGTGGTGGTGTCGGCGCCCGAGTACCTGGAACAAAAGGCGGTGGCCGACGGGTTCTTTGCGGTCACCTTCGGCTTGGCCACCCACCTGGGTCCGGTGCCGCCGGTCACCGGCAGCGCTCTGGTGGTCAAGATCTTGACCCAGGACGTCGAGGGTCTCACCGGAGGGCGGGTCATGGTGGAACAGGATCCGCTCAAAGCCGCGGAGGCCATGGCGCAGGTCATCCAGGGGAAACGCCGGCAATTGGGCTTGGCCGACGAGGCCGTGGCCTAAGGGAGACGGAGGTTGGGGAAAAGGGCGAAAGGGCGAGGCCGGGTGGCTCGCCCTTTTTGCACTTGCCGCCCATGGGTGTTTGGTTTATATTTATGGCAATAAAGATCCCATTTTTGCTCGCCGCGAGGTGAAGTTATTTGTCCAAGCCGGCTGCCTTGGTGCAGCCCGCCGCTGTCGTGGTCAAAAAGAAGAAAAACACTTTGTTGACGGTTTTGCCGGTGGTGGCTCTGGTCGCCTTCCTCTTCGGGGCCTACCAGATCGGTTACCGGGTAGCGATCAACGGCTTCGTTCCGGCGGTGGTCAAGGTTGATCTGGGGGCGCGGCCGGTGGTGGACGACCTGGGGCAGTTCACCACCAACCTGGCCGGGGACGGCGGGCTGGACTACATCAAAGTGGACGTCGTGCTCAGTCTGCCCGTGGCGGCCAGGACGCAGTTGGCCGCGGAGCCGGATTTGGTGCAAAATACCGTTCTGGCCACCCTGCGTTCGCAGAACGTTCTGCAGGTCGGCGGCAGCGAAGGCATGGTCGTGTTGAAGGGGCTTCTGGCCAAGAATCTGGATGCCATTCTCAAAGGCCGGAAGGTTTACAACGTCTACTTCACCGATTTCATCGTTCAGCCGGGGTAAAACCGAAGAAACCTTGATATGAATGGCTTCGTTCAATACGGGGGACAAGGTATTTCAACAAATCAGCACAATAAACGTGCTGATTTGTTGCGTGGAAATCCCAAGTGCCTATTCCACCCGGCAGTCCGAACCCTTGTTTGTTAATGGCGGGGAGTAGATCACTCTTGCTTTGGTGCAGGAAACCGGATCGTCCTCACGGTGAACCTTGCGGGGCCGACCGGGGCGCAGCAGAGCGTTTCAGTCATGCTGGATACCGGAGGAATTTTCAAGGGTTATTCCCCGACGACCTGTTGCGGCGCTTGGGTTACCAGCCATTCGCAACTGGTTCCAGCAACGGGATCGCTCCAGGGGCCTCGGCCACAACTCACCTGTACCACATTCTCGGTTACGCCATCACCGTGGACGAACAGGGCAGCCGAGTTCCCCCGGCCACGGGAACTTTCGTGGTTGTCGGAATGCCCGGTGGCTCCGCTTTCGGGACGGGACCGGACATCCTCAAAGCACGGAGTGAAGCTCGGAAAGCGCGGGCAGCCGTTGGACGTTGAAGCCGCCCTGCTCGTGAAGTGAGGGCGAGAAGCGCCCGCCTGCTTGCGGGTGGATGCTGTCGACGCTCCGGGGAAAATGTGGAGCGATCAACCGAATCGTTCTTTTTGGGGCGGTGGGGGGATGGAGCAGGGATTCACCCGGCCACGTGGAAATGATCCTCCAAACGGTTTTTAGCGGGGGACGATCCGAGAGTGTACACGAGCGATCTCTGCCATTTCCTCGACGGGGACCATCCGGCGGCAAACGGGCCGGTTCAGAGGATGGGACGCTTCCTCGGCCAATGCGTTATGGCGGCGTCTCAGCGGCCGGTCCAAATGCGCTCACCAACCGTCGTTCCCTGCCGGCGCCGGCCCGGACACCGCCCATGCCCCGGCCCGGTGATGGTGACGAGGCGCCGGGACGGGATCATCGAATGGGCTTGCGGTTCGTGTTTGGAGCAAGGGATAATCCACCATTGGGAAAACACCTACTGGGATTGTCGGAACCTGCAAGGCAACGAGGAGGACACCGACGAAATACTGAACCTTCGCCTGGCCGGGAAAAGTTACGCCGTATTGTTGGATGCGAGGGTTTCCCTATTCAGGGAAGACGAGGCTTTCGTTTTGCGGGCTGCCGCCAGGGGTGATGAGGTGGTCTTGGTTGGAAGCGGCGATGAGTTCGAGGAACTTCTGGTGACGGTGGCGGGTGAGATCAACCATGCGCCGAATCGGTACTGGCGGCGGAAACTGGAACGGATCTACGACGAGATAAAGGCGGGTTTGACCGAGGCTGGCCGAGGCTGACCGAAACCAAATTGTACCACTTATTCACTGAAGGCTATATTTATGAAATCACGTGGCGGATTTCAAGCCCGTCTCGGCCCTGAATCCATTGGTAGTCTTGGAGGGATGAGGGAAGTGGCTTTGGCGCAGGTGGCGCAGGTGGCGCAGGTACTGGAAGACCTGGCGCCCTCGGCCTTGGCGGCGGAATGGGACAGTGTCGGGCTGCAAGTGGGCGATCCGGGCGCGACGGCGGGGGTGGTCCTGGTGGCCTTGGAACTGACCGATGGGGTACTGGAACGGGTTCGGGCCAAGGGTGCAAACTTGTTGGTGCTGCATCACCCGGTTTTTTTCCGACCCTGGAAGGAGTTGCGCTGGGACGGGGCGGCGGGGCGGCGAGTGGCGGAGATGGTGCGTTTGGGCTGTGGTGTCCTGGTGGCGCACACCAACTGGGACGCGGCGCCCGGTGGACTGAACCAGCAATTGGCCGGACTATTTGGCTTGGAAAAAACCGAGCCCCTGACGCAAACCGGCGCCGGATTGTGCAAACTGGTTACCTTCGTGCCTTCGGGCCACCTGGAGGAAGTGAGGGAGGCCCTGTCCCAAGCCGGGGCCGGCTGGATCGGCAAGTACAGCCACTGCGCTTTCGGGGTGAACGGCACGGGGACTTTCCTGCCCCGGGAGGGGGCGTCGCCCTTCATCGGCAGGCAGGGCGTGCTGGAGCGGGTGGAAGAGGTGCGCCTGGAAACGGTGCTGCCGGAGGGCCTGCGCAAAAAGGTGCTTTCAGCCCTGCTGGCCGCCCATCCTTACGAGGAAGTGGCCTACGACATTTACCCGCTCGCCAACACCGGACCTGGTGTGGGCCGGGTCGGGAACCTGGGTCGGCCCATCTCCTTGGGCAAGTTGGCCGATCTGGTGACGGAGAGGTTGGGCTTGGCGGGAGTGCGGCTGACCGGTGATCCGGGGATGGCGGTGGAAAGGGTGGCGGTGGTCGGCGGTTCCGGCGGTGACTTGGTGGAAGCGGCCGGCGTGGCCCGTGCCCAGGCGCTGGTCACCGGGGAGATCACCCACCACCGGCTCAGGGAGGCGGGGGACCGGGGAATTGGGGTGATTGAGGCGGGCCATCATGCCTCCGAGGCCGTTTCCCTGCCGCTTTTGGCCAGCGGTTTGCGTCGTGGTTTGCAGGAAAGGGGCTTGGAGGCGGAGGTGGAGGTTTGCCCAGAGCGTGGCGGGGGGGATCCGGGGCGCTGGTGGCCGGCGGGCGGGGTGAACGAAGAATCGGTCGAGGCAACGCCGTCCCCTCCGGCTCACCGGGCGGTGACCGGCCTGGTCCTGCGGGTGGACGGGGCGTCCAAGGGCAATCCGGGGGAAGCCGGTTACGGTGTGGTCGTGCAGACTCCCGCGGGGGAGACGGTGAACGAGTTGGCTGAGTACATCGGGGTGGCCACCAACAACGTGGCCGAGTACCGGGCTTTCATCCGCGGACTGGAAGAGGCCGGAAGCCTGGGGGCCGTGGAGGTTCAAATCTTTTCCGACAGTGAACTGGCGGTTCGCCAGATCAACGGCGTGTACAAGGTCAAGGACGGAACCCTGGCCGGTTTGCACCGGCAGGTCAAGGAACTGCTGGGGGGATTTCGCTCCTGGAAGGTTGACCATGTGCCGCGGGAACAAAACGCCAGGGCCGATGCCCTGGCCGGAATGGGGGTAAAAAAAGGCCGGAAGAAGGGGTGACGGTCGGCGCCGCAAGCCGTACCGCTTGGTGGGGCGGTCTTCTTCCCGGGGCTGTAGGCAAGAAAGATCATCTCCCGGTCACTCCCGATGACACCCCGGCCATTCCAGAACGTACAGGAAACTGACCGTTGCCGCGAGGACAAAAATGCCCAGAGTGATGAGGAAGGCCGCGGCAGTGGTCAGATGAGCGTTCAGCCAGGACAGGTTGGTGGCGGCCACCGTGGCCAGGAAGGTGGGGGGCAGGGTGAGGGCGGTCAAAACAGCCACCTTCCTCGTGTTGTTGTGCACTCCGCTGAGGGTCAGGGAAAGGTGCCAGTCCGACATTTCCCGCAGGGCCTCGCGGCAGCCGGCGGCGTCTTGGCGCAGTTGTTCAAACCGCGCCGGAACGGGGATCCGGGCGGCGGATAATTGGCGTTCCCATTCGGCGAACAGGGAATGGAGACGGGCGGCCTGTCGGCGCAGGCGGAAAAGATTCCCGGCGCCGAAAACGCGGGTTGATCCGGCTAAATGCGCGGCCAGTTCCTTTTCCTCTTCCCCTAAGCGGGCGACCTGGGGGGAAAGGTCGGCCAGGGCCTTTTGCAATAGACGGTCCAGGGTGGAAGCGGGGGACTGGTCCCAACCTTCACCGGATTCGGGGAGGAAAGAGGCCGGGGTCACCGCCACCAGCGATTCCCAGTCCAGGAGGAAGCGAAGGTGGCCTTCGACCCACGGCAGGCTCAGGGTGCGCCGGTCTTCCGGCGGCGCATTGGTCTGATTGAGTCCGTGAAAGCTCAACCACTCGTCGTCTTCGGGAGTCGGATCGACAACCATGAGCCAGAAGGGCTTCGGTAGGGGGAGAGGCAGCCGGTTGAGGTGCCGGCCCAGAACCGCGCCGCCGTGGTGATAAAAACGGTACAAATCAAGCCACCTCCAGTCGGGTGCGTTCCAGTCTATGCGGCGCCGGGAGAAAAGTTTTCTGCCCCGAGGCGGTTGAAACCGGCGGGATCGTTGCCGGCCGGAAAAAGGGCCGGGTGGAAATCGCGGATCGGTGCGGTTGTCTCCACCGCCGTTTCGAAAAGAAAAACCGGCCAGTTGGCCTGGTCGGCAAAACAAAGAGCGAGCAGAGCATAAGCCGAGTTCTGTCGTGGACGATCATCTATCTGGGACGGCAGTTGCCTGCCGCCTCGTGCGACCCAACCCGGGAAGTCGGCGGGCCACCTCATCCTTCCCCTATTTGGTCTTGCTGCGGATGGGGTTTACCTAGCGAACCGGTCGCCCGGCCCCTGGTAGGCTCTTACCCTACCATTGCACCCTTACCCGCCGGGAAAAACGCTTGCGCGTCCACCTCGGACGGGCGGTTTCTTTCTGTGGCACTTTCCTTGAGGTCACCCTCACTGGGCGTTACCCAGCATCCTGCCCTGGGCAGCTCGGACTTTCCTCGAGCACGGCCTCGCGGCCCTTGTACCCGCGATCGTCGTTCTGCTCGCTCAAACTCGGTCGTCTTCCAGTATAACGCGGCGAAATCGGTTGGGACAAGGGCAGTTCCTGGCAAAGGAAAAAACTTTTTCCCGACAAAAAACGGAAAAACAGTCCTTATAGTCTATTGCTACCTGTACCCGTTGGGGTAATCTGGGGTTGGCCGGGCGCAAGAGAGGAAGGGAGTGGTGCAACTTGGCGGGTCCGGTGGAGACGGCGGCTGTGGGCTTTGGCTCCATGCTGTGGCGCCGGCGGATCTCCCAGACCGTGGCCATCCTGGTCTTCTTTGCCGTTCCACTGCTCAACCTTTTCCGCGTCGACCTGGTGGAGAGGCGGTTTTACCTTTACGGGAGGAGTTTCCCCTTCGGCGCCGTCAACCCCATCGGTGTACCCATCCTGGTGATCATCGTCGTGGCCTTCCTGCTGGCCTTCATCTTCGTTCTCCTGCCGGCCGTCAACCTGGTGGCTGAGCGGGGTTTCTGCGGCTGGTTCTGCCCCCAGACCATGCTCAGCGAGGTCGGGGAATTGAGCGGGGTGGCCAATTGGCAGCGCCATCTTTTCCCGGGCAGGGGAGGCCGGCTAACCAGGGGACGGCGGCTTCCGGTTTGGGCCAGGGTGGTCCTCGGGACGGCCGTGGCCCTGATCCTGGCTTTCGGTTTCACCTCCTACCTGGTCGGCCCGAGTTCGATCCTCCATTCCTTGACCGCCTTCGGCTGAATCACCATCGTCTTTTTACTGGTCGCCCTGGGGTGGGCCTTCAACCTGTTTTTTCTCGGCCACTTGCTTTGCAACATCTGACCGTTCGGCAACTTCTACCAGATGCTCTGGAGTTGGCTCTCTTCCCTCCTCGCCGGAAGCTTTCCCTTCTTGGGCAGCGGCCTGCAAGATAGGTGCCGAGCGATCGCAGCCAACAACGCTAGATGCGAGCCTTTATCACCGGGTTCCTTGGCGGGATTACCGCCGCCGGCACAACCCGGCGGCGGCGGCCCTGCTCAGCAAGATGGGCTACAAACAGGAAGAGCGGGTTCAGGTCAAGCAGGAGTTCTTGCGAATTATAGCACGGGAGCCGCCAACGGCGGTGAACTGGGCGTCAACAGGTTCGCCGGAGGTCTGTTCCTTGCCCCCGCCAAAGGCGGCGGGCGAATGTACGAAGGCGAACCTTTCCTTTGTTGACTCGATTGCAAATCGATCCCGAACGAGCAGCGTTCCTGGTCAGTTTCTTCGAAACGTACCTGCGACTTACTCCCAGAGAGGAAGCGGAATTGACCCGGATGATCGGCGGTTTGGAGAAGGAGGAGGCGGAAAAAGTGATCCAATGGACAACCAGTTACCACGAAAAGGGCCGGATGGAAGGCAGGGCGGAAGGCATGGTTGAGGGCTTAATCAAGGCCGAACGCGAGGCCATCGCCCAATTCCTTTCCACCAGGTTCGAAATGAATCCGACCGAGTTTGAACCCAGGACGGCCGCCCTCCAGTCACCGGAAGAACTGGACCATCTGTTGCGTCGGCTGTACAAGGCGGCATCCCTTGAAGAAATCCGTAAAATTCTAGCCGAACAGCCGGGTTAACCCACTCCACTTTGTTTCAACCGCAAGCGGTGCGCGGCATCGCTTTTTCTTTTCGGGCACCGTCCGCCGGAGAGGCCGGCATTTTCCACCCCAACCACGTTTCAACTTCTTCGGCGATTTCCCGCCACTTCGTGGATAATTACGCCCCCCTTCGCCCGCTCCAGCAGATTTCCCGCCGAGCTAAAACGTCCAAGCCCCTTCCATTGTCGCCGCCCGGGCGGCGCCTTGGAACCGGCCCCACGAATGTCTTTCGGCCCCGTCCGCGCAATCGTCTTCACCGCGGGCGAAAACCCTTTCGAGGGCCATGCCCCGCAAGACCCGTTCGCCCAATTGGTTTTCCGTCACCGGTCATCCACCCCTCTTTCGGCGTGGCCCCGCCACGGCTCCCATATTCCCGTTGGTCGCGGCCGGCCCGTCCGTCTGCAAAGACATTGAGGTTGCCGCCAAGTCCTTACATTCGCCCCCTTCCCCACTCTTGTGGTTGAGGGCGCCCGCGGCGTCTTTTTCCGGGCAAGGCTCCCGTCCCCCACCCCGGCCCATGTCCCTCCCGGAAGCAATGCTCTTCCCTTTAAGCCACCGCTTTGGGACCGACCGACCTTCACCAACCGGCAAAAAACGTCCGCCGCTATGGATCAATCTCAATGACGATTCCCACCGCGCTGACATAACATTTAGAAGCGATGCCGGAATAACACCACGCTTTCTTTTGAACCGCGCTTCCGCCACCGACCGAACCTGGAAGGCGTCCGCGGCGCAAAGCTTGTCCAAGCCGTTGCCGGAATCCGGCTCACCCCTTAAATTCACCGGCGCTCTTCCGGCAAATCACCGCCGGCCCAATCCACCGCCGCTCCAACCGTTGACGCTCTTAGCAGCATCGTGTACATTAGTGCTTGAGGTGATCAATATGGCGCGTAGCATTCCGATCACGGTGCGCTTAAATGAAGGACAAATCGGCGAAATCGCCGGGATGGCCAAAAGGAGCAACAAGACCCCCAGCCGGGTCACGTCCGAGTTGGTCGATGAAGGCTTGCGAATGCGACGTTTCCCGGGGATCAGCTTCACCGATGGAGCGGCTGGCCGCCGGGCCACCCTCTCCGGCACCGGCTTGGACGTGTGGGAAGTGGCGTTGGTTCACCGTGATTGTTCGAGCCGGTCCGAGGATACACTGGCGGTCATCCCCCAAGTATCACCGGCGCAACTTGCTTTGGCCTTGGCCTATGCGGACAGCTTCCCGGACGAGATCGATGCCTGGTTGTCGGAAACCGCCAAAGCGCCAGTGGAGTGGAAAAAGGCTTTCCCGACTCTCCGTTCCGATAGCTGATGTTGCGGCTGTGGCTGGACTGCATGCTTTCCCGCGATGTGGCCGTGGCCTTACGCACGCATGGCCACGACGTGGTGGCTTGCCAGGAAGAGCCTCCCGACAAATGGCATCTTTCCGACGAAGCCCAATTGGAACGAGCTGCGGAGGAACGACGTGTCGTGGTTACTTACAACGTAGCCGATTTCGTGCACCTGGACAGGCAATGGACCGCCGCCGGCAGAACCCATGCGGGAATGCTCCTCGTCCACTCAAAGTCCATATCCGTTGGGGACAAACGAATGCAGATTAATGCGTTGCACCACTTTCTGGCATCGTCAAAGGAAATGGCCACGTTCCAACAGCAGGTTCTATTTCTGAAGAAGTCATAGGCCAAGCAGATATCAAAAAGTTCGGGTAGCGTTCAGCCTTGCGGCAGACGTCCTTGCCGCAACGCAAGAAACGACGAAAAGAGGACAAAGCCGCCGCAACTTTGGGCGAAATGCCTCTGCCACTTTGCGGTTGATGGCGCCTGCGGCGCCGTTTTCCGGGCAGGGCTACCGTCCTCCTCCCCAGCCCCACCCCGACATCAACCGGAGCGCTCTTCCATTTAGGATCCCGCACCCCCCACGCCGGGACAGTGTGCCCTTCCCCATCTCAACCACCCTTAAATTCACCGGCGTTCTTCCGGCAAGTCACCGCCGGCCCAATCCACCGCCGCTCCAACGTTGAGGCTCCCAGCGCAATATGTGGCGCTTGAGGTGATCAATGTGCCGAGCAGCATTCCAATCACGGTGCACTTAAATGAAGGACAAATCGGCGAAATCGCCAGGATACCCAATAGGAGCAACAAAACCCCAGCCCGCGCGCGCGGGCGCGTGCAGGTGCTTGCGGATCGCAAGGGTGTTTGCGGCCATTGCGACGCCTGTCTGCGGGCCTGCCCCATGGACGTGCCCATCCTGGAAGAAAAGCGTTCTCCGGCCTGTTTCAACTGCGGCGCTTGCGTGGACGCCTGCCGGGTCATGCTGGCGCCGTCCGGTCGTCCACCGGTTTTGGGCTATGCTCCGGCGGTCGGCGTGACGGCGGCCCCCCTCCTGGTTGGCAGGCCGGTGGTGCTGAGCGTGAACACCATCCAAGCAATCGCCGAACGAAAGGACACCGATGTTTACCTGGGAATGACCCTGGAGAATTTCCGGACGGATACCCTGCGGGGGATGGTTTTGCTTAGCGGCGTGCCCGCCGGGGTTCCGGTCAGGGTGGCTCCATCCACCTTAAAGATCCAGCCGGGCGGCCGAGAGTGGTTCGCCGTCAACCTGACCCTCGCCGGACGGAACGCCTCCATCGATCTGCTGGTCAAAATCGTGGATCGGGTGTCCGGGAAAGTGGTCTCGGCGACGACCATCCGCACTTGAAGGGGAGTGGCGGCTGTTCGCGCGCGACTAAGTATGGAAGTGGCTCACTTCCCGGTCACTGGAGATCCGGGCGACTTCGGGGCTGGCCACCAGTTGGGCCAGAGCGTCAAACGGCAGACTGGCGCTGAAACCGTTGATCAGGGGCAGGGAGCGGCGGTAACGGCCACCCATTCCTTTCAACTTGTCCCGCCAATTGGCCAACTCTTCCCGACAGCAGGGATAGCTCAACTGAACGATCACCGTCAATTTCCCGTTGGGAGGGTTGGCATCCGTCTCATCCAGGTGGCGGAGCAGGAATGCGTCGACCTTTTCCCGGTTGGTGCTCAGTCGTTCCGGTGCTCGTTGCATTTTATTCCGTCTCCTTTCCTTAAATTGTTTCCATAATGTAAAGCGGGAACCGCTCAGGGTAGCGGGCGTGTGTACGCAGGCGAACCCTTCCTTTAGAATTATATTACGGTTGCTCGGGTTTCGCCTGTTTTGGGCCGAACAGTTGTTTCAGATAGTTTATCGCCGCCGGGACTTCCTCCACTCCCCAAAGGTGCCCGGCCCCCAGGTAGACCAAAAGACCTGCGCCGGCCAGAAACAGGACGCGCGATGCTTCCGCCGCGGCGGTGTAGGCGAACGGCGGCAGGAGCGGGGGCAGGCCGAATTCCACGAGCGCCAGCAGGGAGAGGGGGCCGGCCAGCCGCCATCCCGTGGCGGCCGGCCGGAGGGGAGTGGGGAGCCGGCGGGAAAGGCGCCACCAGGCCACGACGGCGGTGACAGCGGCCCCCAGGGCGGCTCCCAAGCCGAAGGTGGTTTCCCGGAAGTGGGGCAGGAGGAGGAAATCCGCAGCCACGTTGACGGCGGTTCCAAGCAGGATGCTCCAGATGGCCGCTCCCGCTTCCTGGAGGGCGTAGAGGGCACGCAGGTAAAGGGTGCTCAGACCGAGCGCCGGGATCACCAGGGCGTAGGTGGAAAGAATGCGGGCGGTGACGGTTACGCTGTTCAGGGTGAAGGCGCCGCGGTGGAAGACCAGGGCCAGCACCGGCAGACGCAGGGCCTCCAGCAGGACCAGGGTTGGCAGTCCCAGGAAAAGAATCAAGGAGATCCCTCGCCCCAAGCTCCGGGCCAGGGCCGGCCGGTCCGCCGCCGCCGCTTGGGTGGCGAAGGTGGGGAAGAGGACAATGGGAAAAGCCGAGAGCAGGACCAGTTGGGTCGAAAGCGCGACTTTGGTAGCGAAACTGAGGGCGGCCAGCAGGCCGGTGGGGAGGGCCGAAGCGAGGTAACGTTCCACCAGTTGGGTGACCAAGGTGGCCGTTGCCCCCAAAAAAGAGGGCGCAAAGAGCGCCCCCACCCGCCAAAAGGCCGGATCCCAACCCAGGCGGGGCAGGAGCGCGGTTTTTTCGGGGAGAGACCAGAAGACGGCCAGGGTGGCCACGGCGCTGCCGGCCACGACGCCCAGGGTGGCGCTGTGCGGACCGAGGGCGCGTTCTCCGGCCAAGAGAAAGGCCAGGGCCATCAGGTCGATCAGGGCGGGAACGGCGGCGGGAACCAGGAAACGGCGGTGGACCTGGGAAAGGGCGGTGAAGTAGGCGGTCAGGAGGCCGAAGAAGGCCAGGGGCGCCAGGTCGCGGACGAGGGAGGCGGCCAGGGCGGCCGTGGGCGGCGGGAAGCCGGGGCCAAACCAGGCGACCAGGCGTGGGGCCAGGACGTAGAAGGCGACGGCGAGGGCGGCACCGCCGCCGGCTACCAGCGGCAGGGCCTTGCCGGTCAGGTTGCGGAAAGCGGCTTCGTTCCGCTCCAAAGCCGCCACCAGGGAGGGGATGAAGGCGACTCCGACGGCGAGGCCGAGGACGGAGATGGAGAAGCCGTCCACCAGGAAGAAGCTGAACTGGAAGGCGTCGGCGGTCGGGCCGGTGCCGAAATAGGCGGCCAGGGCGATGTCCCGCGGTACGGCGGTCAGGGACCAGAGGAGGTTGCCGGAGAGGACGGCCAGGATGGAACGGAGGAAGGTCGGGGTGGGGCGGGGGGAGGCGGGGGATGGGCTTTGGGTGGGGTTAATTTATGGATCTTCCTTTCACCGCGGGGTGGGTGGAAGCGGCGTAGTTCCCTTTCGCTTCCGCAGAGGTTTTCCCCTTTCGTCGCCCGCCGGTTGAGAGCTTCTTATTTGCCGGTATAATTTAGGTCAGGAACCTAGCGTAAAAGTCTTCGTGCATCGGTTAAGCCGGGATCTGGTCAAAAAGGCCCTAAGGCTAGGGGGGAGAAGAAGGGAGAGGGTGCCCGACGTGCCGGTGGCAAGTCGGGGGAGAATACCAGAATCGGCAGAGAACGTTTTCGCCGTTCTCTGCCCCCGGAAATGCAGGAAGTGAGGAGTGAGGCGCACTCTCGGAGCGCGATGAGTGACGAGCGGCGGCAACCCC